>QMMT01000316.1 GCA_003647385.1 Deltaproteobacteria bacterium | reverse complement strand
GCCTTTCATGCGGAACAAAAAGAAAGCGGCTGTGATCATGCAAAAAATTTGCGCAAAAAGTGCTGCGGTGATCAACACTCTTTTTTCCTTATCTTTTCCACTTCTTTTTCTTTAAGGTGATCTCTTATTTCAATCATGAAATTCTGCATATCCTTAGCAAGCTTTTCACATTCAGGGCAGTATACCTTTTTAAACATTTTGTCATGCTTTTCCAGCTGGTGCCTGAACCAGGGGATATAAGGAGAACCCTTACAAAATTTCTTCCCTGTATATTCGGCGATGGGGCATCCGATGCATACAAAAAAATAATATATTCTGCACGGAGGACAATCCAGCACACCGCCGTCAGACCCTTTTTTATCTATGATCTTTTGCCATTTTCTCACCGAGGCTTCCATAATTTTAATTTTATTCATGATGCCTCCCCTACTAAACCATTAAAAAAAATGCCATTGATGCCTGTGCACATCAATGCAGCGCCGAACAACATAATCGACCTTTTTTTTATCTGCTTCTGCTGCCATTGCACCGACATCACAGCATGTAATACCTGCCATCTCCTTTAAAACCGCTTTTACTATTCCAGGCAGCTTATCTAAATTATAACCGCCTTCAAGAGAACAGACCATTTTTCCGCCGCACACCTTGTCAGCTATCCTTTTGATTGATGCGGCAATTGCTGCAAACCCCGAAGTGGTCATACGCATGCCCCCCATGGGATCATCTTTATGGGTATCAAACCCTGCTGAAACAAGAATCAGTTCCGGTGCAAATTGTTCTGCGACAGGGGCAAGCAAGCGTTCAAAAATTGCAGTATATTCTGCATCACCATGCCCCTTGGGAATGGGCAAATTGATCGTATATCCCTCTCCTGCTCCTATACCAGTTTCGGTAAAAATTCCCGTGCCCGGGAAAAGTCCGGCCTGATGAACAGAAAAAAACAAAACAGTGGGATCTCTTTCAAATGCATGCTGGGTACCGTTTCCATGATGAATATCCCAGTCAATGATCAATATTTTACTTAAATTTAGTTTTTTTTGTGCATACAATGCCCCCACAGCGATATGATTGAAGAGGCAATAGCCCATTGCCCGGCTTTTTTCCGCATGATGCCCGGGGGGCCTTATTAAAGCAAACGCATTATCTATTTTTTTTGCTGCTACCTGTGATATGGCCTTAATGAGGCCGCCTGCGGCATAAAGTGCTGCATCAAATGTATCGGCACCTGCATGGGTGTCTGCAGTGAGTGCGATGAGTTCTTTTCCTTTGGTTTCAGCAATTTTTTCAAAATACTCGGGGGAATGAAAAAGAGTAATGACTTCTTTATCTGCTTTTTGTGGCAGGACATCAATAAAAAAACCCTGCATATCAGAATCATTCAGCATGGAATAGATGGATTTAAGTCTTTGGGGAGTATCAGGACATCCCTCCCCTGGAATATGCTTTAAAAATATCTCCCCTTTTACGATACCGGTTTTTAATGCCATTTTTTAACCATTCAAAATTTATTAAGTTTATTCACTGGATTTTACAGGAACCGTCAGTACGGCACACGGTAAATTATGCAGTAAAGCTGCAGTTGTGGTGGTAATAATCATGCCCGAGCGATCATCAACCCCTGCTATGATTAAATTAGTTTCATAACTTTTCGCATGCAGTGCCAGTTCTTCACCTGGAATTCCCCTAAGAATAACTATTTTACCCGGCATCAGATTTTTCAATTTTAAAGATAATTTTTCTTCCAGGCATCTTTGAGTCTCATCATAGGGAGCAGAAGTAATCTCCACAATTTCCTCGTTCACAGGAGACTCCATGACATGGACCAGGCAAACTTTTGAATTAAATTTCTCAGAAAAAATCAACGCATAATTTTTAAGTTCAGAATCTGATGTCAACAAACTGCAAGCCACCGTAATATTATCAAATTGCAATTTTGGACGACTTTTATCTAAGATAGTACTGCCGGGGGGTATCACTAAAAGAGGCTGTGAAAATAGTTGGGCCATACGCCCTACAACCGAACCGATAAAAAACTGTTGGAATCTTGATAACCCATGGCTTGCTGCAATGATAATATCCGGTTTTGTTTTTTCCGCCACTTTTACAGCTTCAAGGACTGGATCACCATAAGCTACGACTAAATCCCATTTTATATCAAATTGCGCCATGATTTTTATTATTTTTTCACGGGCTTCCTTGATCTTTTCTTCTTTTTCGCCACCTCGCTCAAATTCAATTTGCCTGGACACAGACCCCCGGGGCGGGGCAATAGAATGAAAAACCAAAAAAGAAGCATCGAATTTTAAACAAAACTCAACTCCCCATGAAATCAGACTCCTGGAAGCCTTTGACAAGTCTGTAGCGCAAAATATATGTTTTATCTTTTGCATATCGTCCCGCCATACTTGTGCCAAATTAATATTTATAAAAATACTGGAACACTTTTACGGCTCGGATTTTTTTTATACTATCAACCTACAACAAATTGTGGTGCAAAACAATTCATATTACCAAAATTACATTACAAAGATATCCTAGACAAGCATAAACAGATTCTGACAGCTGAGGATCAGGAATTTGCTGCAATAGCAACACCAGTGGCAATCATCACGCCACCGGCTGTCCTGTTCAGTCGCTTAACAGACCGAGGACTATCAAAAAACTGTCTTGCACGGTTGGCAAGGTATGCATAAAACATCAAAACGCTTGATAAAACAATAGAGACTGTGACGGTCGCAATGCAGATATCAAACAGACCCAGGGAAGATAGATCCATGAACGAAGGAAGAAATCCACAATAAAAAAGGATCACCTTTGGATTTGACAGTGTAATAATAAGCCCGGTCAAATAATTGCCATATTTGAGACCGTTATTTTCATTCGTCTGCCGGACCGATGGCGGCTTTGACATCCAGATTTTAAGTCCCAGAAAAATAAGATATGCGCCACCGATAATTTTCACTGCTGCAAAAAAATTCCCCATGGTCTGAGCAATAACCGACATGCCAAGGATCGCAAATAAAAGAAAGACAATATCACCGGTTACAATTCCTGCAATCACCCCAAGTGAGGGAACAAAACCAGAGGCAAGAGATCTTGAAATTGTTGCAAACAAGCCTGGACCCGGTGTTGCTGCAAGAACAAACAATGCCAGGGCCAGACTGAAAATAGAAAGAAGACTCATATGAACACCTTATCATAATTTAATTTAAAAAGTTGATTTTACCCTATTATGAGTTATTTTCAAGCCAGAATGTTTGAAAAACAAACCATTTTGACTTTATATAGGATACACCTTATAAACCTGGACCATCATGACTCACTATAAAACAGACCCTGAATTTCTCACACCTGCAGTTGTCCTTAAGGCAATGATTTATACCAATGTTGTCATGTTTATTATCAGCCTGATTTTCAGCGGCAAAAATATGATACTAAGCTTAAATCCGTTTTATGCCTTTACGCCGTCCATGGATGTATTAAATTTCCTTGGTGCCTCGGGCAGGCTTCCCATTGTTAAATTTGACGCGTGGTGGTCTCTGATTACGGCTAACTGGCTTCATGGCGGCCTTTTACACATTCTATTTAACATGCTGGCCTTAAAAACAGTTGCACCCCTGGTAATGAAAGAATTCGGCCTGTTTCGAATGTTTTCGATCTATACTCTGACAGGCATTGCAGGATTTTTATTGTCTTATTTTGGCAATGTTTATCTAACCATCGGTGCTTCATCAGGACTTTGCGGACTCATCGGAGCTGCGCTTTATTTTGGCAAATCAAGGGGCGGTCAATGGGGGCAGCTGGTCTACAAACAGACTTCCGGATGGGTTGTCAGTCTGATTTTGATTGGTTTTCTTATGCCCAACATTAATAACTGGAGTCATGCCGGCGGATTGCTTTCCGGTATCTTTTTTGGCTGGATCATGGGATACAATGAAAAAAGAAGAGAAAACTTTTTTGATCTCCTGCTTGCTGTCTGTTTTACCGTCATTACACTCTTTTTACTTGGTAAATC
>QMMT01000315.1 GCA_003647385.1 Deltaproteobacteria bacterium | reverse complement strand
GTATATACCCGCCGGTACCGATTCCTTTTTCCCAGTCTTTACCCTGGGTTCCGTCTGGGTAAATTCTTAAATGATAATCTCCCATGATAAAAGGAAAATCAGCACTGCCCTGGTCAAGCTCAAATACGACAATGTGTTTTCCGTCTGATTTTATATTTTGAACGCTTTTTAAGAACGGCTTGGCAGCAGATTTTGATTCTTCCCCCCTGTGATGGTTGATGGAATAAATCACATCTTCAGCCGTCATGGATTTGCCGTTGTGGAATTCAACACCTTTCCTGAGTTTAAAGGTCCATATTTTTGCATCTGCCGACGCATCCCAGGCCTCAGCCAGTTCAGGAACAGGCTTGAAATTATGATCAATTTCCACAAGGCAATTGCTTAATTGGGTGCTGACATTAATGGGCTGGCTGGCAAGAAGGGCTGCCGGATCAAGGGAATCCGAAGTGGCACCCCCGGTCATTGCCTGCCTGAAGGTTCCACCTTTTCTGGGCGTCGCTGCCATGGCATTACCAGATAAAAGGGCGGGTGACAAGGCGGCTGTCAGCCCCAGAGCTGAGACGCCTGTAATAAACTGTCTTCGGGAAATTTTTTTTTGATTAAACAGCTGTGTTAAAAATGATAGGTCTGTCATATTCTCTTCTCCTGATAAAGTTAAAGGGTGCGTGATTACAATCAAATAAATGTTGAGGGACGGTTTTCCAGAAGGTTGTCCAGCCAGTCCGGATCCATTTCTGGAATGGATGCTAAAAGCTTATCCGTATATTCATGATGGGGCGGAGACAAAACTTGTTTCTTTTTGCCTTGTTCGATGATCTTCCCTTCCAGCATGATAACAATCTTATCTGCAATGGCCTTGACCGTGGCAAGATCATGGGTGATAAACAGGTAAGACATGTTTGTTTTATTTTGCAGATCCTGTAACAGATTGAGTATGCCTTCTGCCACCAGTTGATCCAAAGCAGAGGTGATTTCATCACAGATGATCAGGTCCGGTTCTGCTGCCAGAGCCCGTGCAATGCAGATCCGCTGTTTTTCTCCGCCGGAAAGCTCTGTGGTCAAGCGGTCAATATAGATATCCGGATCAAGCTCGATATCCCTTAACAGATCCTTGATTCGATCTTCCGCTTTTTTACCCCTGATCCCAAAGTAAAATTGAAGGGGTCGGCCAATGACCTTTCTGACAGTATGTTTGGGGTTTAAAGCCGTATCCGGCATCTGATAAATCATCTGCATTCTTCGCAAATCCTCTTTTTTTCTCTTTTTCAAAACTTTTGGCAGTTCTCTCCCCAAAAAAGTTATACTGCCGTTGTTGGCCGGAAGAAGACCTGTAATCACTTTTGCCAAAGTGCTTTTTCCACTGCCGGATTCACCGACCAGGGCAATTGTTCTGCCTTTTCTGACGACAAGATCAATGTCTTCAAGTACATTATCCTGCCCAGTGTAGGATGCTGCAACATCCTCGATCTTAAGGATGACATTCATTTTATCTGTAATATTTTTTTCTTCCCTTAATGTTCTGACATTTAGCAGCTCGCGGGTGTATTTTCTTTTGGGGTTTTTAATCAATGCCCTGGTTTCACCCTCCTCAACAAGCCGGCCATTCCTTAATACCATAATCCTATGGGCAACCTGGGCCACAACCGCCAGATCGTGGGTAATATAAAGGGCGGCTTTGTCCATTTTTTCCGTGATTTCCTTGACCGCAGCCAGAACTTCAATCTGGGTGGTAACATCTAAAGCCGTGGTTGGTTCATCAAACACAATGATATCAGGTTTGCAGGCCATGGCCATGGCCACCATTGTTCTCTGGAGCTGACCGCCGGATAGTTCGTGGGGATATCGGTATCCGATTTTTTCAGGCGTGGGTAAAAACAGACGTTTATAAATTTCAATCGCTTCTTTTTCAGCTTTCTGATAGCTCATTATCCCATGGTGAACGGGCGCTTCTGCATACTGCTTTATCACACGATGGGAGGGATTAAAGGATGCTGCCGCACTCTGGGCCACATAGGCAATCTTTGATCCCCTGACCAGTCTCAAATCCTCATCAGGCGCATCAAACAATTCGATCCCGTCAAGGTTTATAGACCCTGATGCAAGTCTGCATCCCTGGCGTGTGTACCCCATGGCTGCCAGACCGATGGTGGATTTACCGGCACCGGATTCACCGATAAGTCCAAGGACTTCTCCTCTTTTCAAATTAAGGCTGATGTCCCGGACAATGGGCTGCCACCGGTCTTCGTAAAAGGCTTCAATATACAGGTTTTTTATTTCAAGCAGATTGTTCATCTTATTTTCCTTTTTTACGTGTGACCTTCAGGTTATTCATGCAGCCCACTGGATAAGTGTAAAAACCAGTCAACAATTAAATTGACCCCAACGGTTAAAAATGCAATGGCTCCGGCCGGAATTAAAGGGATATATATGCCGAATGTAATGGCGCCGGCATTTTCTCTTACCATTCCTCCCCAGTCTGATAAAGGCGGCTGCAGGCCGAGTCCTAAAAAACTTAAAGAGGCAATAAAGAGGAATACAAAGCAGAACCTCAGGCCAAATTCTGCAATGAGCGGCGGCATGGCATTGGGCAAAATTTCCTGTCGTATGATCCACCAAAGCCCCTCTCCCCTCAGCCTGGCAGCTTCCACAAATTCCATCACTTCAATATCCATGGCAACTGCCCTGGATAATCTATAGACCCGTGTGGAATCCAGAATGGCTATGGTAAAAATCAAAGTTGTGATGGATGATCCCAGCACGGATAGAATCATCAACGCAAAAATAAGGGTTGGAAATGCCATGATGATATCAATTATCCGGCTTAATGCCTGGTCAGTCCAGCCGCCTTTAACAGCGGCAATAAAGCCCAAAGAGGAACCAAAGGAAAATGATAAAATGGTGGTGATAAAGGCAAGAGCAATGGTATTCCTTGCACCAAAGACCATTCGGGTAAAAAGATCTCTTCCAATATGGTCAGTTCCAAAATAAAATCGGGCAGAAAAACTTTCCCACACATCCCCTACCACACTGGTTTCACCATAGGGTGCGATCAAGGGTGCAAAACCAGCAACCAGAATATTCAGTATAACAATACCCATGCCAATGCGGGCGGAGAGAGGGGATTGTTGTAATAATTTCAGCATAGTAGACTTCCCCCTTTAAATTTTTGATTGTCTCAGTTTCGGGTTGGAAAGCATGGACAGGATATCAGCCGCAAGATTTAGAAAAATATAAGCAATTGAAAAGAGTAGTCCAGACGCCTGGACCACAGGGAGATCCCTCTTGGCCACTGAATCAACCAGCAGTTGTCCCAGTCCCGGATATACAAACACCACTTCAACAATGACAACACCCACAACAAGATATGCCAGGTTCACGGCAACCACATTGATCACCGGAGACAAGGAATTGGGAAAGGCATGATGATAAATGATTCTCAATCGCTTTATCCCTTTTATCTGGGCCATTTCGATATAGGCACTTGCCAGCACATTGATAATGGCAGCCCTTGTCTGTCGCATCATGTGTGCCGTCACCACACAGGTGAGTGTCAGGGAGGGCAGTAAAATTGCATATATTTTGCTGCCAAACCCCATGTGTTTATCTATAATGGATAGACTTGGAAAAAGGTTCAGCTTAACCGACAAAAGGCTGATCAGTATATAGGCTATAAAAAATTCCGGGAAAGAAATAAAAGAAAGGGTGGTGGTTGAGATTAATTTATCAAAAAAGGTATTTCGATAAAATGCCGCAAGCATACCCAAAAGAATGGCCAGGGGCACAGCGATCATGGCAGTGGTTAAGGCAAGAAACAGGGTGTTGGAAAGCCGCCAGCCGATCAACTCGGCAACAGGCCTGCCGTTGGCCAGGGAAGTACCAAAATCTCCATGAACAAAATCCTTAAGCCATTCACCATACCGGATATGGGGTGGCAAATCCAGTTTGAGCTCTTTTCTAAATGCCGCCACCGTCTCGGGGGTGGCGGATTGTCCCAGGACAGTCTCGGCCACGTCCC
>QMMT01000314.1 GCA_003647385.1 Deltaproteobacteria bacterium | reverse complement strand
ATTTATAAATAAAAATGATATAGGGGTATGTTTAAAATCTTTATAATTAATTAATGTTTATATCACAACAGAATAATTTATGAAATTATTTGAACCAAAGAACAAAAATAAAACACCAGCAAGTACATACAATGCTGAATCAATCGAGGTTTTAAAAGGCCTTGATCCGGTCAAAAGAAGACCAGGGATGTACACCGATACTGCAAGCCCGGATCACATGGCATTTGAAGTCATAGACAATAGCGTTGATGAGGCTATTGCGGGATATGCGACTCAAATTGATGTGGTATTAAAGGAAGATCAATCTCTCATTGTTTCTGATAATGGGCGGGGAATGCCGGTGGATATTCACCCGGAAGAAAAAATATCCGGTGTGGAATTGATTATGTCAAAACTTCACGCAGGGGCCAAATTTTCCAATAAAGACTATAGTTATTCAGGAGGACTGCATGGTGTTGGTGTTTCAGTTGTCAATGCGCTGTCTTCCAGTTTAACGATTCACATCAAACGGGATGGACAAAAATACCGTATTGGTTTTAAAAATGGATTAAAAACCGAAGAACTTGCCGCCATAAGTAAAATTAGAAAAAAAGAATCCGGGACATCCGTTCAATTTTATCCGGAAGTATCCTATTTTGACACATCCAGGTTTTCAAAAAGATCTTTAAAAGCTGCTTTAAAATCAAAAGCAATCCTTTGTAAAGGGCTTGTTACTTCATTCTATGATGAAGTGTCTAAAGAGAAACTTACCTGGAAATATGATCATGGGTTAGATGATTATCTGAATGAGTATTTTATAGGAAAAAAATGTATTTTCCCTTCCCCTTTTGCGGGAAAACTTGGCGGAGAAGATATCCATCTTGTCTGGGCAGTCAACTGGACCATAGACTCAGGATCAAATCCTGAAGAAAGTTATGTAAATCTTATTCCCACAAGATTGGGGGGGACCCATGTCAATGGATTTCGATCAGGGCTGCTTGAATCAGTCAGGGAATTTTGTAAATTTAGAAACCTTTTACCAAAGGGCCTTTACCTTGCTCCCGAAGATATCTGGGACAGGGTCGGCTATATTCTTTCCGTTAAACTTTTAGATGCTCAATTTTCCGGTCAGACTAAAGAGCGGCTTTCTTCGCGCCATTGTGCAAATCTTGTAAATATACAGATCAGGGATACGTTCAGTTTATGGCTGAATCAAAATATTGAAGAAGGTGAACGGCTTGCAGCATTTGCCATTGAAAATGCAAAAAATCGAATCAAAAAGTCCAAAAAAATTACCCAGAAAAAAACATCCAACGGCATCAGGCTTCCTGCTAAATTATCTGACTGTTCAAGTGTTGATCAGAACAAGCGGGAAATATTTTTTGTTGAGGGTGATTCTGCCGGTGGTTCTGCAAAGCAGGCAAGAGATAGACGGTTTCAGGCAATTATGCCTTTGAGAGGTAAAATATTGAATACCTGGGATCTTGAATCTTCAACCATAATTGAATCTAAGGAAATCAGGGATATCTCTTATGTTCTCGGCGTATTACCCGGATCAGAAGATATTTCAAAACTCAGGTATAATAAAATTTGTGTCCTTGCGGATGCTGATTCAGATGGATTGCATATTGCAACGCTGCTGTGTGCTTTGTTTTTAAAACATTTCCCCCAAATTGTGGAAAATGGGCATGTATTCATTGCCATGCCGCCACTATACAGGATAGACGCTGGCAAGGAAGTTTTTTATGCATTGGATGACTCAGAAAAAAACAATATTATAAAAAGGATCCATCGACGTAGACGCAAAAGCAAAGTAAACATCCAGCGATTTAAAGGACTTGGCGAGATGAATCCAGCACAACTCAGGGAGACCACGATATCACCGGATTCAAGGCGACTGGTTCAATTATCCGTCAATAATAGCAGTGAAGAATCAATAAAAGAAGTCTATGAAACAATGGATATGCTCTTAGGAAAAAAAAGAGCAAAAGACAGAAAAATCTGGATAGAAACCAAAGGCGACATAAAAGAGATTGAATAATGAAAGAAACGCTGCCATCTGAAATTGAAGACTATGAAAAAATACCCTTTCAGGATTTTGCCGAAAAAGCATATTTAAACTATTCCATGTATGTTATTTCAAATCGTGCTTTGCCTCATATCAGTGACGGTTTAAAACCGGTCCAGCGAAGAATTATTTATGCCATGAGCGAACTGGGATTGTTATCTACGGCAAAATTTAAAAAATCGGCAAGAACAGTAGGCGATGTATTGGGCAAATTCCATCCTCATGGTGATACAGCCTGTTATGAAGCCATGGTTCTTTTGGCACAGCCGTTTTCTTTAAGATACCCTTTAGTGGACGGTCAGGGGAACTGGGGTGACCCCAATGATCCTAAATCCTTTGCTGCCATGCGGTATACAGAATCCAGACTATCAAAATATGCGCAGATTTTTCTTTCCGAACTTGGTCTGGGTACTGTTGACTGGACACCCAATTTTGACGGGACACTTGATGAACCCAATATGCTTCCGGCCCGCCTGCCAAATATCTTATTAAATGGTTCAACCGGTATTGCAGTGGGCATGGCAACCAGTATTCTGCCCCATAACCTTAGAGAAGTTGCAAAGGCTTTGATTTATTTAATAGACAATGAAGACGCAAACCTTGATAAAATTACAAAATTTATTAAAGGACCTGATTTCCCCACTGATGCTGAAATTATCACCCCTGCACTGGAAATTAAAGAAAGCTATAAGACAGGTGCCGGCAGGATAAAGATGCGGGCTAAATTTCATATTGAAGATTCGGAAATAATTTATACGGCTCTGCCCCATCATGCTTCAACAGAAAAGATCTATGAACAGATTGTCTCTCAGATGGATGCTAAAAAACTTCCCATGGTCAGTGATATAAGAGATGAATCAGATCATGAAGAACCGACTCGTCTGGTTGTCATCCCACGATCAAATAGAGTTGATCTCAATGCATTAACCGACCATTTATTTGCCACAACCGACCTTGAAAAGTCATTTTCAATAAACATGAATATGATTGGAATTAACGGCAGACCCCAGGTAAAGAATTTATTAAATATTCTGACTGAATGGCTTGAATTCAGAGCAGATACAGTCAGAAAAAAACTCAATTTCAAATTAGATAAAATTGTCAGCCGTCTCCATATTCTGGATGGCCTTCTTATCGCCTTTTTAAATATTGATGAAGTCATTAAAATCATCAGGACATCAGATAAACCTAAAAAAGCCTTGATCAAAGCCTTTTCGTTAACTGAGATTCAAGCAACCGCTATTTTAGAGATCAGGCTTCGTCAACTGGCCAAACTTGAAGAAATTAAAATAAGATCTGAAAAAAAAGAGCTTGAATCCCAAAAAAAAGCGCTTGAAAAAATCCTTGGATGTGAAAACGCATTTAAAGAATATATAAAAGATGAAATCAGATCAGATGCTAAAAAATATGGTGACAAACGACGCTCTCCCATAAAAAAGCGTAAAGAAGCTGAAAAATTCTCTATTACCGATGTAATAGATATCACACCGGTCACCATCATTCTGTCAAAAAACGGCTGGATTCGATCCGCCAAAGGCCATGACATTAATCCTGAAGCCGTCAAGTTTAAATCCGGGGATTCTTTTATGGGCTATCTAAGAACAAAAAGTGATAAGCCGGTCATCTTTTTGGATAATACAGGCAGAAGCTATATGCTGTTTTCCCATTCACTTCCTTCGGCAAGGGGGAATGGAGAACCTTTGACCGGTCATTTGTCTATTCAACCCAGTGCCTATATAAAATTCATGCTGCCCGGAGATTCAGACAATCATTTCCTGGTAAGTTCTGACAGCGGATATGGATTTATTATTAAATCTTCTGATTTTTTAACGAATTTTAAAAACGGCAAATCAGTCGTCGCTTTAAAGCCAAACCACCAATTATTATACCCGGATAAAGTGGTTGATCTTAAAACAGACACCATTGCAGCTGTTACTACTTCCGGCCGGCTCTTGATATTTACTTTGGAT
>QMMT01000313.1 GCA_003647385.1 Deltaproteobacteria bacterium | reverse complement strand
TTTCATCTGTTAAAACACAGTGAGAGAGTTCTCCACGCCATGCTTCATTAACAGTGACAACAAAGGATGAAGGAGCAAGATTGTATGTGCCAAAATCAATAGTCTGTGTTTCAATTTCATCTTTAAGAAGTGATTTGATTATGTTTATGGAGTGCATGATTTCATCTGCTCTGACTTTTGCTCTTGCATAAACATCACATGTGGGTTCTGCATATTCAGATATATCAAGATTTGGATAGTGTTCAGTTGGAAAATCACGCCTGATATCATGTTGAATCCCGCTGGCACGTCCGGCCGGTCCTACAAGTCCAAGTTTGTCAGCATCGTATGTGCTTACTGTGCCGCATCCTTCAAACCGTGCCCTCACACTGGGGGTACCAAGCAAAAGCTCAATTACATGCTGCATCTGTGGTTCTAAAATATTTATCCGGCTCATTAGTTCTTTTCGAATATCATTATCAATGGAAAAACGAACTCCGCCCGGCCTGACAACCCCTTTGCCAAGTCTGTTTCCACAGATAAGCAGTGTCATATTTAAAAAATCTCCACGCATGCGGCCAAAATAATTGGCAGGAGGCAAAAATGCCACATCCCCGCTTAAAGCGCCAAGATCCCCTGTGTGATTAGCAATACGTTCAAGTTCAAGGGCAATAGTTCGTATTATTTTTGATCCTTGATCTGTTTTTATCTGAGTTAGTGCTTCCATGGCCTGGGCCATGCAGGTGCCGTTTGCAACAGTTGTATCCCCTGCTATACTTTCAATTATGACTGGAAGCCGTTTGTTTTCTACATTTAATAAAAGATTTTCAATGCCCCTGTGCTGATATCCAAGCTGGATCTCAAGATGGAATACCCGCTCTCCAATGCAGTTGAACCTGAAATGACCAGGCTCAATAACTCCTGCATGAACAGGGCCAACAGCAACTTCATGAACTTCATCTCCGTTTACCTTATAGTAGTCATAATTACCTGGAATATCTTCTTTATAATCATTACCAAAAATATCAGGTTTCCCCGTATAGTTCGGGTGATACCGAACCATTTTAAGCCAAGGATGACCTTCCGGCTTTATTCCAAACTGTTCTGCTATTTCTCTTTCAAACATATGAAACTGTTCACATTCAGTGGTAAATGAAGGATAAGAATCTGGTGCATCGGTAGTGGCAATAAGGAGTTCATCTGTCCGTAATACTGCTATAAGTTTGATATCAGAATCATCATTATATGCAAAATAGTGGACAACTTTTCCACCGTCTTTGACAATATTAAGGGCGGTGTCACGGAAATCATTAAATGGCATATATGGAATTTTACTATTTGATACTGCACAACCATTTGTTATTTTTAAAAAGTTTGTCTCCATTTAAAGTCCTCCGCCGATTACAGCAACAGCATCAATAATGGTCTTATATAAAGTTTCTGGAATCCACAGGCATAACACAAGTGATGTAAGAAGAAGAATATACTGCGGCCAGATCAATCTTGCTTTTTCCTTTAATTTAATTGATAAGTGCTTGTCAGAATCACCAAAAGAAATTTTCATGGCCTGGTTGGCAAAACCTGCAAAAATTACACAAAGGCTTATAATAAAAATTGTGGCCACAACATAGTGAGCGGTGCGGAATGCACCTATAATAATAAACATCTCTCCTATAAAGATTCCAAATGGTGGAAATCCTGAAATTCCTGCAAAACCTGCAAAAAATGCAATAAGAGTTTTTGGCATCAGTTTTACAAGGTTACCGGTTTTATCAATAAGTCCGCTCCCATATCCAAGTAAAATATTGCCTGAAGTTAAAAACAGAGAAGATTTTATCAGGCTGTGATGAATCAGGCAGAGAATTGCTCCATAAACACCAAGACCACCTATGCCAGTTCCGAAGGCTATAATTCCCATATTTTCAATACTTGAATATGCAAGAAGCCTTTTATATTCTGTCTGTTTCATAATAAAGGTTGCAGCTGCCAATATGGACATGAGGCCGAATATAATAAGTATGGTTCCTGAAAAATCTCCGAGACCGGCTGCTATCATTATTTTATTAGTTTTGAAAATACCAAGGTATGCACAGTTAAGAAGAACTCCTGATAAAAGTGCTGATGCCGGGCTGGGAGCTTCGCTGTGTGCATCGGGAAGCCATGTATGCATTGGTGCCAGACCCATTTTGGTTCCATAGCCAACAAGAATGAGTACAAATGCAGCTTTAAGCCATATTGGATCAAGCTGCTTGGCAACTTCTGAGAGTGCAGAAAAAGAGAGAGGAACATTGATGTTACCAAGATCCATGGCAAGCACCAGGAAAACAGAACCGAGAAGAGCCATTGCAATACCCACAGAACAGATTAGAACATATTTCCACGTTGCTTCAAGGGAAGCTTTTGACCGATGGGTATAAATAAGGGGTGCGCTGGCAAGAGTAGTTGCTTCAATGGCAATCCACATAACCATTATATGATCGGAAAGAGTAACCATTGTCATGGTTGAAAGAAACAGTATCATTGATCCGATAAATATATTTTCAGATTGAATCTTTGCCTCTTTGAGATATGCTGTGGTGTATATTGCAACAAGAAAAAAGAGGAATGATATGACGAGCAGAGATAATAAACCTTCCGGTGTAACAGAAAAATATTCCGGTAGAAATGCTACCGGTCTTCTAACCCACAGTGTAACAGAGAATAAGAGATGGATACTTCCGGTAACAACCAATATAGTGCGCCCTGATTCCTTTGGCAGAAAAAATGCAATAATGCCTAAAAGAAATGGAGCCAGAATGACAAATTCAACCATGAAAAACCGCCTATTCCTTTAAATTTCTTAAATGTACTGTGTCAACATCATCAAATTTCTGTTTCATATCCCGCAGCATGATAGCCATAATCATGACTCCTGCAAGAACATCCAGAAGAATTCCAAATTCCACAATATGATGAGGATGGGTGGAAAAAGTAGTTCCCACAAGATAAATACCATTTTCCATCATCATATAACCAAGAACCATTGCAATTGCATTTCGTCTTGCCATCAAAATAAACATGCCCGCCACAAGAATTGTTATTGCCGTCGGTGTTAAAAGAGCGCTGGTACTGACAGATGGGATATTAAGCCTGTGGCTCACAAATGCAGCAGCTACAATCAATATAAGCCCCGCAAATAGAGAAGCATGAAAACCGATAATCGGCTCAACCCCTCTGTTTATGGAAACTTTTTTGATAACCAGATGAATGCTCAGAGGAATTACAACACCTCTTATCAACATTGTAACAAGGGAAAACACTATACTTCCAGTTGTTAAGTCATGCCCAATAAAAAGAGGCACAAGGGAAACCACTATACCTTGAAAAGCGATTACTTTAATCAGCCCAGGCAGGCGGCTGGAACCAAAAGAGAATAAAACAGAAAGCAGCACAAGGGACAATATTGTATCAACCGAATATATCATTTTACAAACTCCAGAGTGATAACAATTGCAAAAAAGGCCAGGGCAAATGAAGTAAGGATAAATTTTGGTACTTTATCCATCCTTAAACGGGCTATGACAGACTCCATGATGCCGGTGCATGTATATACAACAATAAGTGCACCACAGAATGTGCATATATTTAGATAAGTATTTCCCATGTTAAAAGGAAAAATCAGCCTTGCAACAAAAGTGGAATAGAAAAACAGTTTTAAATAAGATCCCAGTTCAATTAAAGCAAGATCAGGCCCGCTGTGATCAAGTACCATAACTTCATGAATCATTGTAAGTTCAAGATGGGTGGCAGGATCATCAACAGGTACTCTTGAATTTTCAGTCAGCAGGATAATGAAAAAGGCAATGGCTATAAAAATCAGTGGTGAACCGGCTGTTTTCCAGAGTTCTAAAGGGTTACTCTCGGAAAAATAAGTTGCAAACGAAAGTTCCTGTGTAAGCATGTAAAATAAAATTAAAATCATGAACATGGAAGCTTCACAGATTATAGGGAAAAAAGCCTCTCTTGCAGCTCCCATACCTTCAAAGGGGGATGCAGTATCC
>QMMT01000312.1 GCA_003647385.1 Deltaproteobacteria bacterium | reverse complement strand
TATATCTATTGCAGAACAGAATACCAGCTGGCCATCAAACGTCTGAAAATTGCCATTAAACAGGCCAAGGAATACGGTCTCTTAGGTAAAAACATCTTAAATACAGGGTTTGATTTTGATGTTGAAATCTACCAGGGTGCCGGTGCATTTGTCTGTGGTGAAGAAACAGCTTTGATGCGGTCCATTGAGGGCAAAAGAGGCATGCCGAGACCACGGCCGCCTTTCCCTGCCCATAAGGGATTGTGGGAAAAACCCAGTATTTTAAATAACGTGGAGACCTTTTCCAATGTTCCCCAGATCATGATCAATGGGGGAGACTGGTACGCCAGTGTGGGAACCCAGACAAGTAAAGGAACTAAAGTCTTTGCGCTTTCAGGAGATGTAAACAATATTGGTCTGGTTGAAGTCCCCATGGGAACCACCCTTCGATCTCTGGTATTTGATATCGGTGGCGGAATTTCCAATAAAAGAAAATTTAAGGCCGTTCAGCTGGGAGGTCCTTCAGGCGGATGTGTTCCGGAACATCTGCTGGACACGCCGGTGGGGTATGAAGAGATCGCTAAAATAGGGGCTATCATGGGATCAGGTGGCGCCATTGTCATGAATGACAAGACCTGTATGGTGGATATGGCAAGATTTTTCATGGATTTCATCCAGGATGAATCCTGTGGGAAATGCACTCCCTGCAGGGAAGGCACGTTAAGAATGCTCCAGATCCTGGAAAAAATATGTGACGGGAAAGGAGAACCCAAAGATATTAAAGACCTTGAGGAACTTTCCCATGTCATTCATCAAAGTGCTTTGTGCGGTCTTGGTCAGACTGCAGCCAACCCGGTCCTTTCCGCATTAAAGTATTTCCGTGATGAGTTTGATGCTCATGTAAACGACAAAAAATGTCCGGCCAAACGGTGTGCCGCCATGCTCTCATTTGAAGTCGATCCTGATCTTTGTAAAAAATGTGGTCTTTGTTTTAAGAGCTGTCCTGCTGATGCGATTACCTGGAAAAAGAAAGAAGTTGCTGTCATTGACAAAGATAAATGTGTCAAATGCATGAGCTGTTTTGATAAATGCAAATTTGATTCTATCTTCTAAAAACCAAAAGCAGCCATTTTAAGTTTTTCCAAAAATGGCTGCTTTTTGTATGGTATAATCTTAAGGTTTTCTCTTGTCTTTAAGAATCTGATTTGAAATAACAATTCTCTGAATCTCGCTGGTGCCCTCATAAATCGTGAACACCCTTGCATCACGATAAAATCTTTCAACATTATAATCTTTGGTAAACCCGTATCCCCCATGTATTTGAATGGCCCTTGCCGTGATATCATTCACCATTTCAGAAGCAAAGAGTTTGGCAATGGAAGCTTCCCTTGTATAGGGTTCTTTCCTGTCTTTGAGAGATGCTGCTGAGAAAATCAATTGTTTGGCCGCCTCAATCTGGGTGGCCATATCTGCAATCTGGAACCGGATGGCCTGGTGTTTTGAAATGGCTGCTCCAAATTGCTTTCTCTTTTTTGCATATTTTACAGCCGCATCAAAGGCCGCCATGGCCACACCGTATGATTGGGCGGCAATACCTATTCTGCCGCTGTCCAAGCCGGACATGGCAATTTTAAAGCCATCGCCTTCTTTACCCACGATATGGGAAGCCGGAACAACACAGTTTTCTAAAATAATATCGGTGGTGTCCGATGCCCTCAGACCCATTTTATCTTCCAAGTGACCGACGACAAGACCTGGTGTTCCCTTTGGGATAACAAAGCAGGATATGCCTTTATGCCCCTTAGACTCATCTGTTTTAGCTGTTACCAGAACCACTTTTGAATGTTTGCCTGTTGTAATAAATCGCTTGGTTCCGTTGAGAATATACTGGTCGCCATCTTTCACAGCTGTTGTCTGCTGGCTGACCGGATCAGACCCTGCATCCGGTTCTGTCAGGCCGAATGCTCCAATCATTTCTCCTGAAGCAAGTGGCACCAGAAACTCTTGTTTTTGCTCCTCAGTCCCAAATTTATACAGTGTCTCACATACAATTGAATTTTGAACCGACATGACAACAGAGGTTGATGCACAGGAATAGGCAATCTCTGACAATGCCAGCACATAGGAAATTGCATCTGCTGATTCACCGCCATATTCCTCTGGTATCATCATCCCCATTAATCCGAGTTCGCCCATCTGCTTAAAATTTTCTGCCGGAAATTCTTTGGTTTTATCCCTTTCCGATGCAGTTGCTGCAACCACTTTCCGGGAAAACTCCCTTACCATATTCTGAATCATTAATTGTTCATCAGTCAGCTTGAATAACATGATTTACTCCCTTTCTTGATTTCCCTGAAATACTAGGGCGCATATACCACAACAATGAGTTCTGCATCTGTTTTGCCGTTATTTCGCAAGTCATGTTTAACAGCGGAATTAAAGTGGAGTGAATCTCCTTTTTTCAATTTATTGACATGATCACCGACCTGAATTTCCACCTTTCCTTTCAACACATACGCAAACTCTTCTCCCTCGTGTTGGAACCCCACACCATCATGGCTTTTTTCAGCGGCAACAACAATTTTAAAGGCTTTAAGATGTTTATTTTCAGCATTGGGTGTCAAAGGCGTGTAGGCATAATTATCCGTCCGTTTGGTATACGCCCTGGATCTTTCTTCTATGGCATCATCCTGCTCTTTTAACAAAAAACTTGAATCAATATGAAGGGTCCTGGAAATCTGTAAAAGTGTCCCCACCGAGGGTCTTTGATCCCCGCCCTCAATTTTTTTTATAAATTCTTTTGACAGCCCTGTTTCATTGGCCATTGTATCCAGGCTGATTTTTTTAGCAAGCCTGGCACGTCTTATTCTTTTTCCAATGGGTGTAATCCCTTTTTTTTTTGCCATGTTATCTCCAATTACTGATTAATCAACTGCTTCAATCCAGTTCTCACTGTCTTCGGCTTTTCCGTATTGTATGTCTGTGAGTGCATTATAAAACTTCATTGAAGTTTCACCAGGCGTGCCATCCCCGATGGAAATGACCTTGTCACCATACCTTATCTCACCCACAGGAGAAATGACCGCAGCCGTTCCGGAGCCGAACACCTCTGTCAGCTTCCCCTCTTTATGAGCCTCAAACACTTCATCAATACTGATTTTTCTTTCAGACATGTTCATGCCCCATTTTTTTGCCAGGCTGATGACAGAATATCTTGTGATACCCGGCAGGATCGTTCCGGTAAGGTTGGGTGTCACCAATTCACCATCCATGAGAAAGAAAATATTCATGGCACCGACTTCTTCTATATACTTTCTCTCAATAGCATCAAGCCAGAGTACCTGGGCATACCCATCCTTTTTTGCTTTCTCGGATGCAATCAGGCTTGCGGCGTAGTTGCCGGCAGTCTTAAACTCACCCACGCCACCTTTGGCCGCCCGGACATAATCCTTTGCAACCCAAATCTTAACCGGATTCAAACCTTCAGCATAGTACGCACCAACAGAAGAAAGAATAATAAAAAATTTGTATGTAAAAGAGGCCCGTACACCCAGGAAGGGATCAGTCGCAATAATGGTGGGTCTTACATATAAAGATGTTCCAAGGGTTTCGGGAATCCATTTTTCTTCCAGCCGGATCAATTGTTTTAACGCATCCATGACAAAATCAATATCAATCGGTGGAATGCACATCCCTTTGGCGGACCGGTTCATTCTTTCAAAATTATCTCTGGGCCTGAAAAGGCTGATCTTACCATCTGATGTTTTATACGCTTTCAACCCCTCAAAAATGGCCTGACCATAATGAAAAACCATGGCAGCAGGGGAAACAGAAAAATCAGCATAGGGCATTATCTGGGGGTCATGCCATCCTTTTCCTTCAGAATATTCCATGACAAACATATGATCTGTAAACACTTGGCCAAACCCCAAATCAGCATCTTTTGGCCTTGTTCTGTTCGTCTGAGCCCGGGTGACTTTAATTTCCATTTTATCCTCCATATATTTAATTTAAATCAGCTTTGTCAGTTTAAATGTTTATGAGCGCCG
>QMMT01000311.1 GCA_003647385.1 Deltaproteobacteria bacterium | reverse complement strand
TATAAAAGGATTCATAACAATGGTTGAAAAAGATGTTTTAAAAAAAATAAATTTTTTAAAAGAATTATCTGATCCCATACTTGAAAAAGTAGGGGCTATTGCACAACTTGAAACATTTGATGAAGAAAACATTCTGTTTCGACAAAATCAGGAACAGACACTTTTATATATGCTGGTTTCCGGAAAAGTTTTTCTAAACTGTAGATCTGCCTCTGGAGAATCTTTGACCTTAGATGAAGTATCACCGGGAAGAACATTTGGAGTTTCTGCCCTGTTGGGAGAATCATCAAGTACCTTTACCGCCATTTGTGTTGAGGTCAGTAAGATTATCACCTTATCAGGGGCGCAGATGCATCTGCTATTTGAAGAAGACTTTCAAGTGGGGTGTACCATGATGCGGAAAGTGATAGATCTTTTTAAAGCAAGAATGGAAATGCATACCCGTCAGTTTTTATATTCTCTGGCAAGACATCCTGACATCATATAAAGGGCACTAAAAGAGCTTATTGTCGAGAATCAACGAGGAGAGAGAAATCATACCGATAAGCTCTCCCTTATCCTCAACCGGTGCTCTTCGTATACTGGCCCGGAAAAGCAAACGGGCAACATAGCGGATGTCCATATCAGCCGGCACAGTGATAACAGGTTTTGTCATGATTTCATAAACATGTACGTCAGACGGATGGCGGCCGGGTATGATCACCCCTTTAATAAAGTCCTGAATAACCAGCATACCCCAGGCATCATCTGCATGCCGCTTTTTAACAAGAATGCAGGATATTTTTTCGGACCGCATTTTAGCGGCAGCCTCCCCGGCTGTGGCCATGCCGTCAATGGTTACGATTCCTTTATGTAGTACATCCCTTGCCCTTACAATTGAGGTGGTGTCAGGTCCCATGATTTCCTCCTGCTATAAAAATAAATATCAGTGTTCAAAAATAACTTTTTCGAACTTCTTTTTTAAATTCTTCCATCTGGCTTTCCAGGCCCACAACATGCTCAACCGGTATCACAAAGGCAATTCCGGTTCCTGGTTCGTGGAATTTTCCTGTTTTTTTTATAACGTCCAGAATTTTGGTAGCCAGGTGTTCTTCCACAAGGAGCAGGATAATGTCTGTCTGTGCCTCCAGGGAAAGGCCGAAAAAGGTTTTTGCTTCCTTGATACCCGTGCCCCGACCGGGTATGATGGTTGCCCCTGTGGCGCCTGCTTCTTTTGCCGCATCAACAACAGGATCAGTGATATCTGCTTTTACCGAAGCTAAAATAAGTTTAAAGCGCATTCTTTTTCTCCATGATTTTTATACTGCGTTGTGTTTGCCAGTGCATTAACTGAGCATAGCCCATGACGGTTATAATTGGAAAAAGACTGGCAAAAGCAATAAGACCAAAGCCGTCCAGGGCTGGATTTCGTCCCGGCACAGTGGCAGACAGACCAAGGCCAAGCGCTGCCACAAGTGGAACAGTTACGGTTGAAGTTGTGACCCCACCGGAATCATAGGCCAGGGCAATAATGTTTTTTGGTGCAAACAGGGTCTGTACAATTACAATCATATACCCTGCAAGAATATAAAGATAAAGGGGTGTTCCAGTGACAATACGAAAGGTTCCAAGGCTGATTCCAAAGGCGACTCCCAGGGCAACGGTAATTCTTAACCCCCATTGTTTGATTGTTCCGGCTGATACCTCGTTGGCTTTATACGCCACGGCAATGAGAGAAGGCTCCGCAATAGTGGTTGCAAAACCGATCATGGCTGCAAAAAGATAGACCCAGCCATATGCCTTCCAGTCTGCCTGGGTAACAACTTTTCCTGTACCATAAATAAAGTCAGAATCAGACAGCTGAGAGGCCATTATATTTCCCAAAGGGAAAAGTGCTTTTTCAAGTCCTGCCAGAAACAGGGCAAGGCCAATGACGACATAGACACCACCAACAATAAGACGGCGAAGATGGGGAATTGGCTGACGCAGAACCAGGAGCTGAAACACGGTAATAAGGATAATGATGGGCAGCACATCTCTTCCGGTGGCAAGCAGTATTTTACTGAAATCAATTATAAATTCCAAGAAAGCAGCCCTCCTTTTTATCCAAAAATGATAAGTCCATACCCCATGACAAAAATCATGGGGAGAAGAGATGCAAAAGCGATCAGGCCAAAACCATCCACAAGAGGGCTCCGTCCCCTGATGGATGAGGCCAGTCCCACTCCCAAAGCTGCAACCAGGGGCACAGTGATGGTGGATGTGGTGACGCCGCCGGCATCATAAGCAATACCAATGATCTCTTTGGGTGCAATGATGGTCATGAGCATCACAACCACATAACCACTGATGATCAGATAATGAATGGGCCAACCGCGGATGATACGCATGACACCGATAAGAATGGCAAGACCTACGGAAAAAGCGACAGACATGCGAAGTCCAAAGGCATATTGACTTAGAGATTCCCTGCTCGAATCAATAAGGCCTCCCTGGCCGGCAATTTCTGCTGCTTCCCAGGCCACGGCTATAAGGGCAGGTTCGGCCACAGTGGTTGAAAATCCTAAGGCAAACGAAAAACACAGGAGCCAGAAGAGACTGCCCTTTCTGGCCAGAGCATGGGCCATTGCTTCACCAATGGGAAACAATCCCATTTCCAGTCCCTGGACAAACAGGGTAAGGCCGGCCACAACAAGAAGAGCACCAAAAAGAACTTCTCCCATTTGTGGTAAGGGCTGTTTTAAGACAACAATCTGAAAAAACGCGATCACAAGGATGATGGGAAAAAGATCCGTAAAAGCGCTTTTAAGTTTTTTTAAGATTATGGAAGTAACCATTACTTTCCTTGAGGATTATTCTTTTATGACCTGTCCCCTGGAAACAAAAGAAATACCTTGCTGACTTTTTGTGCTGATCATAATTGCTTCTATCAAAGGAGGATTTACAGGTATGTCTGATTTCCACCTTACAATAAATTTTGCCCCTGACCCTCCGGTTTTATCTGCGGCTTTAATAACATAATGGATCGAGCCAAGGTTTTTTAATTTTACAGGTGTTTCAACATAGTTTTTCAAAAGATTTCCATCAGAGTCAAAATAATCAGCTGAAATAAGCGTAATCTCTTGTTTTAGATCTGTATTGCGGATACTGAGTGTTGCTGTCAAGTCAAAAGGTTTATCACGAACGCCATGGTAAATGTGTGAATAAATCGGCACATAAATACTTTGCCCCTTCGATAGTATGACAGTTGAAGAAGCATTACCATGACCAGGGAAGGCTCCCATTATAACCAGGATCAACATAAAAACGATTAGCCGTGCTTTTTTCTCACATTTCATTGGTCGACTCCTATTTTAAGCTCCATATATATATCTGCAGTTGCATATATTGTATCTTCAGGAACAGGTGCATGCTTAAAACCAAGCGATTCGTAGAGCAGAACAGCAGTCTTAAGCTTTTTGTTTGAAACAAGGAATAATTTTTTAAATCCCATTTTTTGAGCCATTTTTATGGATTCCAGGGTCAGCAGTCGGCCAATCCCTCTCCCCTGAACATTGGAAGAAACAGCCAGTTTTGCCAGTTCAGCTTTTCTGCTGCTTTCCTTTATAATTGCACAGGTCCCGATCACAGCATCTTCAGATACGGCTATTAAAATTTTGCCGCCTTGTTCAAGGATAACCGACCGCGGTTTATCAAGATATTTTAAATCAGCAGGTTCAAAAAGTTTGTAATCCTCAAGCCACTGTAGGTTTAATTGTTTAAATGCTGCGGCATACTTGTCCTCAAAAGACACTATTTTTATTTTTTTATCTACTAAACCCATTACTTATTCTTTGCTAAAATTAAATAACTAATGCACCAATCAAATTAGTTGCTGTTCATACTGACTTCCCTAAAACCAACACCATTTTTAGATTCTTATACAAGAAAATACAACACATTTTTTATTATCTACAACTAAAAACTTTTCAATTTGAATCAACCCGACATCATAGTTGCGCCCAATATTTTTTTACAATATTTACAATATTCGTTGATAACATTTGAGTATAC
>QMMT01000310.1 GCA_003647385.1 Deltaproteobacteria bacterium | reverse complement strand
GGTGTTTTAGACGAACAACAGAAAAAAATTAAATATAAAACCACTTTCAGGATCTGAAAAAAACATATATTATCAATAAGATATTAAAAATATAAAGAATGTCTAAATGTAAATAATTAAATATTTTTTAGACATTTTTAGACATTCCTGGAGAACATATAGCTAAAATAAAAGGAGAACATCTAATGCAGTTAGGAATGCATACTTACAGTCTTTACCACCACGGCGTTGCTGAAGACTGGGCCGGGTTCAAACTGCCGTGGAAAAGGCAGATCACCCTGTTTGAAATGATGGACTATATCGTGGAACTGGGTCTTGAGGGACTGCACCTGGATGCCAAGGCCTTTGATGAAATGAACGAGGGTTATTTTGAGCGCGTAAAGCAGTATGCAGCTTCTCAAAACCTTTATCTTGAATATAATTTTGCCATGAAAAGTGGCCACTATGATTCAAGTGTTCAGCATGACATTGAAGAAGGGGTTGCCATTGCTCAGAGTATTGGCGCGGATATCACCAAAATCGGAATGAACCTGAAACGCCCCAGGCCGGTGGCAGCCAGCAAATTTCATCCGGATGTCATGAGCCAGCTTGAAAAGGTAGTGGCAAAAGTCAAACAGGCCCTTGCCTTTGTGGAAAAAACAGGTATAAAGCTTGCTCTTGAAAACCATACAGATGCATTTTCCGAGGAAGTGATATGGGTGCTGGACCAGATCAATCATCCTCTGGTGGGAGCATGTATTGACACGGTGAATGGAATCCATGTCACGGAAAACCCCATCACAGCCGTAGAGAACCTGGCCCCACGGGCATTTACCAATCATTTCAGGGACAATAAGATCATCATCGCACCCTGGGGATTAAAATTTACCGGGGCTGCCGTTGGGGAAGGGGATCTGGATATGAAACGCTCCTACGAACTGATTCAACAAAACCCTGATGTCCAGCGGATCAATATTGAACTTGATCTTGACTGCCCTGTAGATAATATGGAAGAGGCCCTTGAAATAGAGCGGTCTGCTTTAATAAGAAGTATTGCCTATTGCAGGGAAATACTTGGAATTTGACTTTTAAAACAGGCAAAACCGGAACTTGATCCGTGAATTGAGAGGAAGAGTTGATTATATTTTAAAGAGACTCAAAAGGATATAATGTCCAAATTACATAAACGTAGAATATAGTCTTGACTAAATTTTATACTTATGTGATATAGTCATAACTATGGAAATAAACATAAAAAACAGACATGCGGCCGATATTATATTTTCTGAAAATTTTGGAAGACAGATGCGTTTTATTGCAGGTCCAAGGCAATGTGGAAAAACAACTCTGGCAAAACAGATACTGACTCTGACAAAAAATGAAAATTTTTATTATAACTGGGACAGAAAAGACATCAGAGACAGATATAGACAAGAACCTTCATTTTTATCTGTAGATATCTTAGATGCTCCCATTGGCGTAAAACACTGGGTTTGTCTTGATGAAATACATAAATATCCAAACTGGAAAAATATTTTAAAAGATTTTTTTGATACCCATGAAAATAGAATCAATTTTATTGTTACGGGAAGTGCAAGACTTGATTTATTAAGAAAATCAGGTGACAGCCTTGCCGGCCGTTATTTTTTATTTAATCTCAATCCGTTTATCCTTACTGAATTACTTGACAAACCAGTGGATAGCATACTGCCTGAAGACAATAGTATTGACTATATTGAAAAAATGATAACCAACAAACGATTTGAGCAGGACTCTCTGGATCTAATACTTAAATTCAGCGGTTTTCCTGAACCTCTTTTACGTCAGAACAGCTTATTTGCAAAAAAATGGCATGACAGCTATATTGAAAGAATCGTTAAAGAAGACATAAGAGATCTCTCTCAAATTCGTCACATTGAAAAAGTTATGGATCTGATATTTCTTTTGCCCGATAAAATTGGTTCACCCTTTTCCATAAATTCATTGAGGAAAGATCTTGAACTTAATTTTAATACTGTGAAAAATTATATTAACTATCTTATTTTAGGATATGTGATGTTTGCCTTATCACCTTTCCATAAAAAAGATACAAGGCTTAACAAAAAAGAGAAAAAAATCTATTTTTATGACTGGGCCGTAATAAAAGACAAAGCAAAGCGATTTGAAAATTTTGTTGCAATGGAATTGAAAACAAGGGTTGATACATGGAATGACAGGCTTGAGGATGATTATGATTTAATGTATGTCAGGACAAAAGATGGTAAAGAATCTGATTTTTTAATACTGAAAAACAAGGAACCTTTTTGCCTGTTTGAAGTTAAATTATCATCGTCAAGCATATCAAAGCACCACTATCTACACTCAAGGCTTCTTGGCGATATTCCTTTTGTCCAGCTTGTAAAAGAGCCCAAAATATTAAAAATTACAAATAAAAGTTTTTATATTGTTTCTGCTTCACGTTTTTTTTCATGACTTATTTTTAAGTTTGAGAAAAATCAATCTAAAGGAGTACATCTAATGCTGCTGGGATTGCATACATACAGTTTGTATCTGCATGGCATCGGCCAGGCATGGGCAGGATTTGAACTGCCCTGGGAAAGACAGCTGAGTACGTTTCAGCTTTTTGATCTGGGCATTGAGCTGGGACTGGACGGATTTCATCTGGATGACGGCGTTCTGGAAAACCTGGAGCCCACTTTTCTCAAGGAAGTCGGTGCCGCAGCAAAAGAGAAAGACCTCTATCTTGAGTATAATATGTCCCTTGATCTGGGACATTTTGGCATTGGTATACAGCATGATTTGAAAGGTGGATTGAAAACGGCTCAAAATATTGATGCGGACGTGGTAAAGGTCAGCATGGATCTACCACGACCGCGGCCACGTGCCGGCAGCAGGTTTCATCCAAAGGTCCTGCCCTATCTTGAAGAAACCGTCAAACGGCTGAAATCTGCTGCATCGATTGCAGAAGAATATGGCATTCGCCTGGCCCTTGAAAATCATTGTGACAGTTTTTCAGAAGAAATCTTGTGGGTACTCGAAGAGGTGAAGCATCCGTTTGTCGGGGCCTGCATTGATACCATGAATGCCTGGCATATGGCCGAAGATCCCATGAAAGCCATTGAAAACCTTGCGCCGGTGGCATTTACCAATCATTTCAGGGATGACCGTATTGAATTTCGCCGTGATGGATTCAAAGTTATAGGCGTAGCTGTGGGTGATGGAGATATTGATATGCAAAAGGCATATGACCTCATTAAAAGCAAGTCCCCCACCAACCGGATCAATATCGAAACCGAAATGGGGTTCAGCCTGGAAGACAGGGAAGAAGCTTTACACCTTGAAATAGAAACCATTAAAAAAAGTATTCATTATTGCCGAACCGTGCTGAACATAGGAAAAGAAACAGAAAATTGAAAATCAGATAAAGGAAAGAAAACTTATCTTTTTGCCACCCATTTGGTGAACACATCTTCTCCTGCCGGTTTCAAATCATAAGGTTCGCCAATATCCAGAATTGCATGAACCACACTTCGGGCATACCCCCGGCCCAGGTTAATCATAAAGACTCTATCATCACCTTCTCCTATAATATGAATCTGCCCATGGGTATGGATCATCGGGCCTTGAAGGATGCAGGGTGACGACATTTTTTTATCGTTAAAATTCATTCTTGTGAATTTCTCCATGAGTATAGGGGCTCCTCTGCCGCCAACGGCAAAAAGGCACCTGCCGTCTGTCAGATCAGTAAATCCTGGTTCATCAAAAGGCAAATATTTCTCCTGCCCGATATGAATAAACGAAAACTGGGAAAGTCCAACAGCACTTATGAGCCATCCTTTTTCAATTACGGCACTGCCCGGTTTTGTTGGCAGCTTTAATCCCATAGGAGCCTTAAACTCTTTTCCACACATCTGAAAATCATATTTAGGGCGATGACAAAGATCGATAATCCATGGGCCTTTTGGGGTTTCATTCTCATATTTTAAAACAATAACATAGCCGTTTTTCTCTTCTGACCTGGCAATCTCACCGGGCAGACTGACCGGTGAAACTTTTCTTAAAGTAATCATTCTATGGTGTTCCT
>QMMT01000309.1 GCA_003647385.1 Deltaproteobacteria bacterium | reverse complement strand
GATTATGGACAAAGAAGCTTCGTTTACCATCGGTAAGGTAACCGGAGTTCATGGGCTTAATGGCAATCTTAAGGTTTGGTCTTTTGCCCAATCCATTGATACCTTCAGCCCTGGCAGAAGCGATCTTTTAAAATCCGAAGAAGACCTGGGAAAATTTTATACCATTACCCAGGCCAAGGCCCATAAAAAAGGAGTTTTACTCTCTCTTTTGGGGGTGGACAGCCGAAATCTTGCTGAGAGTCTTATAGGCAAAGAAATCCTCATTGACCGGGATCAACTGCCGGAACCGGAAGAAGACACCTGGTACTGGCAGGACCTTTTAGGACTTGATGTAATTGATCATCAAAAAGGATTTATCGGTAAAATTACCGATATCTTTCCGACGGGTGCAAATGACATGCTGGTTGTAACTGACAAAACCACTGGTAAGAAGAAAGAAACACTGGTACCGATGCATAAACATTTTGTAAAATCAATTGATATTGAAAAGAACAGCGTCATAACAACACTGCCCGAGGATGAGTGATGGATTTTACGGTACTGACCCTGTTTCCGGAGTTAATCCAGTCTTTTTTTAAGCATGGCATGATTTTGCGGGGTATTGAAAAAAAACTGATCGATGCAACCTGTGTTAATATCAGGGATTTTTCAACAGACCGCCATAACACGGTTGATGACAGACCCTACGGCGGTGGAAGCGGCATGGTAATGAAGGTTGAGCCCTTGAAAGCTGCTATTTTATCTGCTAAAAAAAAAGCGCCTGAATCACAGGTTATATTAATGACCCCCCAGGGGAACAGATTCAGCCAGAAAAAAGCCTGGGAACTTGCATCAAAAAATACCGGACTTATTTTTATCTGCGGCAGGTATGAAGGAATTGATGAACGGATATACACCACACTTGTTGATGAAGAACTCTCCATCGGGGATTATGTCATGACAGGTGGAGAACTGGCTTCCATGGTGATCATTGATTCAATAGCAAGGCTGATCCCGGGGGTTTTAGGGTCTGATGAGTCCTGCCGGTCCGATTCTTTTACAGATGACCGGCTTGAGTATGCACAGTATACAAGGCCCGAAGTATTTGAAAGGCAAAAGGTTCCGGATGTACTATTGTCCGGGAACCATGAAAAGATAAGATTATGGAGAAAAAAATCTTCTCTTGAAAGAACCTTTTTAAAGCGGCCGGATCTTTTTAAGAAAACCGGGCTGAGTAAAGAAGAAAAAAAGATAGTATTGCAATGGTGTCAGGAGTTGGAATCCCTGTGTTAGAGAATAATCTTTATGTGGCATTGATCCATTTTCCTGTAATGAACAAGAAAGGCAAGCCCATTGGATCAGCCCTGACAACCATAGATTTGCATGATATTGCAAGGGCATCCATTACCTTTGGTGTAAGGGGATTTTATGTTATCACCCCTTATGAGGACCAGGCAGGACTTGCCACACAGGTGATTGAACACTGGACAAAAGGTGTTGGCGGAAAGCTTAACCCGTTCAGAAAAAAAGCTCTTGAGCTTATCCGGGTTAGTAAAACCCTTGAAAATGCGATTGAGGTAATTGAGGAGGAAAGAAAAAAACCGGTTATAACCATTGCCACAAGTGCAAAAAAGATATCCGGTTCAATAGCAATAGAAGGCTTAAAACTAAAACTGAGGAGTAAAGCGTCCCATGTCCTTATTTTTGGTACAGCATGGGGGCTGGCAGATGAATTGATGGATACATGTGATTATATTTTGGACCCGATTTTGGGGAATACTGATTACAATCACCTTTCTGTCAGATCTGCGGCATCAATATACTTAGACAGAATTATAAATGGCAGATAAATTTTAGTTTACCTGTCTGCCAAAAATAAAAAAGTTCTTAGGAGGAACAAATGAGTAACATCATCGAAAAATTAGAAAAAGAACAAATGCGTCTGGATATCCCTGAATTTGATTCAGGTGATACTGTAAAAGTCCATGTGAAAATCCGGGAAGGTGAAAAAGAACGAATCCAGGTATTCGAGGGAGTAGTGATTAAAAAAACCAAAGGTTACACCAGCGCCCGTTTTACCGTAAGAAAAATTTCCGGCGGTATTGGTGTTGAAAGAATATTTCCACTTTTCTCCCCTGCCATTGACAAAATTGAAGTGGTAGCAAGAGGACGTGTCAGAAGATCAAAACTCTACTACTTAAGAAACCTTCGCGGTAAAGCAGCCAGAATTAAAGAAAAACGATTTGCTTAAAAATGCCTTAAAAGGTTGTGCTTAATGTGGCAATTTGAACACAAAGCAAAAACCAAAGGTTTTAAAATAATTGCAGGTGTTGATGAGGCCGGCAGGGGACCCCTTGCCGGCCCTGTCGTGTCTGCCGCCGTGATCCTGCCGCAGGATTTTTATTGCGAAGGGATTAATGATTCCAAAAAGCTGTCTGAAAAAAAACGTAACTCCCTTTTCCCTTTAATAAAGGAACAGGCGATTGCTGTTGCCATTGGTGTAGCCTCACACCAGGAAATTGATGAAATCAATATCCTGCAGGCATCTCTTCTTTCCATGAAGCGTGCGGTTGAAAATTTATCAACCCCGCCTGATTTTGTTCGCCCGGATTTTCTTCTTATAGATGGTAAATTTACCCTGGAAATGGATATTGACCAGTCCGCAATAGTCAAAGGAGATTCTAAAAGCATTTCCATTGCCGCGGCATCCATTATTGCAAAGGTCACAAGGGATGCCATGATGAAAGACCTTCATGACCGATATCCCCAGTACAATTTTTACCGGCACAAAGGGTATCCCACTAAAGCCCACAAAGAAGCCATTTTAAAATATGGCCCCTGCCCTGTTCACAGAAAAACCTTTAAAGGGGTAAAAGAGGTGATCAATGCCGGATGATCGAAAAGACTTAGGACTTCGCGGTGAAACAGCAGCTGCATCCTTTCTTCAAACCCATGGCTTTACCATTCTTGAGACCAATTATAGGACAAAACCGGCTGAAATAGACATTATTGCAAAAGATAAGGATTTTCTTTGTTTTATTGAAGTCAAAACAAGGCGCAGCATTAAAAAAGGGCTGCCAAGAGAATCCGTCAATCATTCAAAACAAAAAAAGATCATCCTTGGCGCCACTTTTTATCTAAAAGAAAAAAAACTTTATGATTCAAGAATTCGTTTTGATGTAATTGAAGTTCTCGAAAAAAAGGGTACCTTTGACATTAACTTAATTAAAAATGCTTTCCAGGCCTATTAGAATGGACAAGGAAAACCCACAATCAGCCGGAACCCTCTATATTGTTGCAACCCCTGTGGGAAATCTCGAAGATATCACCTTCCGGGCAGTTAAAATTTTAAACCAGGTGGATCTGATTGCAGCCGAAGACACCCGGCATTCAAAAAAACTGCTTTCCCACTACGAAATTCACACAAAACTTATCTCCTGTCATGAGCATAATGAAGCCGCCAAAACACCCCAACTCATCACGCATTTAAAAAACGGCCTTGATATTGCCCTGATTTCCGATGCCGGCACCCCGTCCATTTCAGATCCGGGGTATAAACTTGTCACAGCCGTTGCAAAAGAAAAGCTAAGCATTATTCCCATCCCGGGATGCAGTGCGGCCATAGCAGGGTTAAGTGTTTCAGGCCTTCCCACAGATTCATTTCTCTTCCTGGGGTTTTTACCTAAAAAACAGCAGAAACAGAAACAAATCCTTAAAGATTTAAAAAATCAAACCCCAACCCTCATCTTTTATGAATCCCCGAAACGCATTAAAACTCTCATTAACAACATGCTAAATACCTTAGGAGATCGAAAGGCCTGCCTTGCAAGAGAAATCACCAAACTCCACGAAGAATATATAAGAGGAGACCTCTCAGACATCCTTCTATCCCTCGAAAAAAAAGAAGCAATTAAAGGAGAGTGCTCCCTATTTGTTCAAGGCCAGACAGAAGAAAAAACCATTGATAAAAAAGAACTGGAAAAAATTATCCTCGCCAGAATTTCAGCCACCGATCTTGGCACATCAGGCCTTGCCAAACAAATTTCAAAAGAATTCAATCTTTCCAAAAAACAAGTCTATGACATGATTATCAGGT
>QMMT01000308.1 GCA_003647385.1 Deltaproteobacteria bacterium | reverse complement strand
GCCAGGAAATTGTCCAGGGATGGCTGACCTGGAAAAGAACGGATAAATCCCCTGTTCCAAAGGATCTTGACAGCCTTAAAGGGAACAGTTTTTTAATCGATTCCTGCCGGATGTGGACCCGGAAAGGGCCTAAAATGAGGCGCCTTGAACAGGCAATAAAGACCCGGCAGCCTGATTGACAACCTCTTTTGTCAGGGTTTTGTCTCCGGCACAGGGCCTTCCCATAAATAAGATTTAAAATCAAGGGTGTCCTGCTTTGAAAAACTAATCCCTTCGGATTCAAGCAGTGCTTTTTGAAGTTCATACCCCTGGGAGGGCCTCAGGGATATTTTCCCTTTTGAATTCACCACACGGTGCCAGGGCAGATCATGTTTCTGGGACATGGAATGCAACAGCCTTGAAATCTGGCGGGCGCCATTGGGTTTGCCGGCAAGGGCTGCAGCCCTGCCATAGGTCAGGATTCTTCCTTCCGGGATGTTGCGGATAATATCCAGGGCTTTTTGTGTAAACGATGCCAGCATACCTGCCACATTGCCATATTTATCCTTTCTTTACAATTCTTAACACTGCTGTATATCTATTTTTAAATTGATTAAATTCCCCTTATCTTCTATATGAGAACGCGTGATAATAAAAATAAAAAACATGCTGCCGGTCCTGTCCATTATTGGAGCGGTTATTTTATGGGGCAGTTCCTTTTCTGCCATGCGGATCCTGCTCCAGGATTTAGATCCTTTCGCTGTGATGTTCTGTCGACTTTTCATTGCTTTTATATGTATTATTCCAATATCAAGAAAAATATTTCCAAAATCCTATCAAAAAGGCGACTGGAAAATTCTTCTGCCCATGGTGCTGTTCCAGCCCTGCCTCTATCTTTTATTTGAATCCAGGGCCTTAACCTTTACCACCTCATCCCAGGCCGGGATCATTTCTGCCTGCCTTCCCTTAATGGTGGCAGTTGCTGCTTTTTTTTTCCTGGCAGAATCAATAAGCAAAAAGACAATCATCGGCCTTATTTTATCTATTTTCGGGGTTATCCTGCTGACTTTCTTTCAAAGTGAGCAGGCCAATGCACCCCACCCGGTTCTTGGAAACTTCCTTGAAGTTCTGGCAATGGCCAGTGCCTGCGCAAATATAATTCTGATTAAAAGCTTAAGCTCACGGTATGACACCTGGTCTCTGACCGGGATGCAGGTTGTTGCCGGCACCCTGTTTTTTCTACCCGGAATCAAACATATCATGATAACGGACCCCTCCATATGGAGCATAAAACTGATCTCCCTGTTATTCTACCTTGGGGCCTGTGTCTCCTTTTTAGCCTTTGGGCTTTATAATTGGGGCATCGGAAAGATTGAGGCATCCCGGGCATCCATCTTTATTAACCTGATTCCTGTAACAGCCGTCCTTTTAGGCTGGCTGATTTTAGGCGAAACATTAAATCCTAAGCAGATTGCTGCTGCCATAATTATTATTTTCGGTGTATTCTTAAGCAATCAGAAATAAAAATTTATTTTTTTCAACATTTCTTTTCAAATACTGGTATCTTTTCTAAAAAAATAGTATTAATTACGTTTACTTAATAAAATAATGATTAATTTGCCTGGGAGCTGAGAAAGGAAAAGAACAATGAAAAAAGTGGGGATTGTAGGGTGGCGTGGAATGGTGGGTTCTGTACTTATGGAAAGAATGACAGCAGAAAATGATTTTAAACAATTCACTCCTCTTTTTTTCACAACCTCCCAGGCTGGGCAAAAAGCCCCGGATGTCGGTGTTGAAGCACCGCCGCTGGTGGATGCCTATGATATAGACCGTCTTTTGGATATGGATATTATCCTCTCCTGCCAGGGCGGCTCCTACACTGAATCTGTCCGTCCCAAACTTGCCGAAAAAAACTGGGAGGGCTTTTGGATTGATGCGGCTTCCACCCTGAGAATGGATGATAAAAGTATTATCGTGCTTGATCCTGTAAACCGAAAGGTCATCAACGATGCACTCTCCAATGGTATTAAAAATTATATTGGCGGTAATTGCACCGTATCCCTCATGCTCATGGCTCTGGGCGGATTATTTGAAAACAATCTTATCGAATGGCTGACCTCCATGACCTACCAGGCCGCTTCTGGTGCCGGTGCCAAAAATATGGAAGAACTTGTGACACAGATGAAGACTATTGGCACCATGGCGTCCTCGATCCTTGACAACCCGGCATCCGCCATCCTGGATTTGGATAAAAATGTCATTGATACCATGAGATCGGACAAACTTCCCGTTCAAAACTGGGCTGTTCCTTTGGCAGCAAGCCTGATTCCCTGGATTGACAGGGCCATGGACAACGGCCAGACACGGGAGGAATGGAAAGGCTTTGTTGAAACCAATAAAATTATCGGCCGGTCAGACAGCCCCATTCCCATTGACGGCCAGTGCGTAAGAGTCGGTTCCATGAGATGTCACAGCCAGGCCTTTACCATTAAGCTGACAAAAAATGTTCCTTTAAATGAGATTGAAGCCATCCTGGCTGAAAATAATGACTGGGTTAAAGTGGTGCCCAATATTAAGGAAGACACCATCAAAGACCTGACCCCTGCTGCGGTAACAGGGACTCTGACCGTTCCTGTGGGGCGTATTAGAAAAATGAATCTGGGAGATGATTATCTGACCTGCTTTTCAGTGGGGGATCAATTGCTCTGGGGTGCGGCTGAACCGCTTCGCCGGATATTGAATATTATTCTTTAACCCTTTATTCCTTTAAGGCATATTTTCTTTCAAGAAATGCAATAGATCTTGAAGAAGAAAAGGTCAGAATAAAATAGAGAACGGTGATGGTGATCCATATTTCAAATGTCAGAAAGGTGGCAGACATCAGTTCCATGCCCTGAAAGGTCAATTCCTGGATGGATATCACCGATACAATGGCGGAATCTTTTATGGTGGAGATAAACTGCCCTGCAAGGGGGAATGCCACCCTCCTGAAAGTCTGGGGCAGGATCACCAGCAAAAAGGTCTTCTTCCGGGACAATCCAAGGGACCAGGCTGCCTCCCACTGACCATTTGGAATGGAATTAATGCCGCCGCGAATAATCTCGGACACATAAGCACCTTCATAAATTCCCAGGGCAATGATGGCAGAAATAAAGGCGTTAATCTGTCCCGGTGATGCAAAGAGTATGCCTGTCATCCTCTGAACTGCCGGACCGCTTTGTCTTAAAGCTGTGTCCAGATGTAACACGTCCAGAAACTGGCTGGACACAAAATAATAAAAAATAATGACCAGGACAAGGGAAGGAATGTTGCGAATAGTTTCCACATAGACCCTGCTGATAAACCGCTGTTCAAAGGATCCTTTGGCCCCCATGATGCCGGAGACTATCCCCAGTAAAAATCCCAGAAGCGTTGCCCAGAAACTGAGTTTAACCGTTGTGACAAACCCTTTAACAAGAATGTTGGCTTTGAATTTGCCTGTGGCAGCATCTAAAAAAAAGAAATAAGACGGCATGGCATCCCATTCCCATTTATAATCAAGGACCTGGCTTGTTCTTGAAAAAAATATTGATATAGCAGTGATAATGAAAATAATCATTGCTATATCTATAACGGTAAATTTTAGTTTTTTTTTATTTAACAATTTATTTAATTAGGCTTTCCCAGTCTTTTGATCCAAACCAGTATGCTTTTTTCTCTTTTAAAAACCCCTGGGCATGCATGTTGATAATCCAGTTATTAAGATAATTAAGGGCATCATGATCTGATTTTTTAATGGCAAACCCAATGGGTTCTTTGGTAAAATTTTCTTGAATCGGAATAAAAAATTTATCCGGATACTTGAGAGCATGGAAGACCGGCATGGGAGCAGAAGAGACCACAGCATGGACCCGGCCCAGGTTTAACTCCTGAAGAGCCTGGCTCTCGTTTTCAAACAGCTTCAACGTGGCATTGGGCATATGTTTTCTGGCAGCCTGTTCTGCGGTGGTTCCCATTCGAACGGCAATGGTGACATTTTTTTTGTTAAAATCTGCCAGAGACGAAAAGCCTTTGGCCTTTTTTTTGTGGGCAACCATTGACATGCCTGAATAGTCATAGGG
>QMMT01000307.1 GCA_003647385.1 Deltaproteobacteria bacterium | reverse complement strand
CCAATATTATTCGCCAAAAACAGCACTTTTGCTCAGCGGTCGCCCAATGCTTCCTTCAATAAAAAATACCATGCAATTACCTCTCTATGCAGCTTCAAAATTTCAATCATTAATCTGATTGTTAAATTATGCCTAAGCTTTTACCGATAAGCAAAAACAAATAGTCCTTTTATTTGTTTGACATCCCAAATAATAACTATTAATTGATCATATTGGTATGAAAAGGGGAGATGATCAACTTTTAAAAATGAAAGAGAGAGATTATGGGTGGTTTTTTTGGTTGTGCTTCTAAAAAAGCATGTAATAAAGAACTTTTTTACGGGACAGATTATCTGTCACATCTGGGAACCAAACGCGGTGGTTTGGCTACGGTGAATAAAAAAGAATTTCATCGATCAATTCATAACCTTGAAAATGCATATTTCAGATCAAAGTTTGAATCGGATATTGATAATTTGAACGGAAATATGGGGATAGGCGTTATCAGTGATACAGATTCCCAGCCGATTATTATTCATTCCCACCTTGGAAAATTTGCCGTTGTCACAGTTGGTAAAATTACAAATCTTGAGGACCTTGCCAAAGAAGCATTTTCACAGAATATCCACTTTGCCGAAACAAGTGGGGGTGAAATCAATCCTACAGAGCTTGTGGCAATTCTGATTGGTCAGAAAGGATCTTTTGAAGAAGGCATTTTAAATGCTCAGACCAAGATCAAAGGATCCTGTTCAATGCTGATTTTAACAGATTTCGGAATCTATGCTGCCAGAGACCGGTTGGGCAGAACCCCCATTATAATAGGAAAACGTGAGAATGCCTATGCGGCAAGCTCTGAATCCAGTGCATTTTCAAATCTCGGATTTGAGGTTGAATATTATATCGGCCCCAATGAAATTATCCTGATAACCCCCGAGGGTATCGAACAGGTTCAGCCGCCAGGTGACGACATGCAGGTCTGCTCATTTTTATGGGTATATTACGGATATCCGGTATCATCCTATGAAGGGATTAATACGGAAAAAGTCCGTTATAGCTGTGGGGCAGCTCTCGCAAGAAGGGAGACAGAAAAAGTGGATCTCGTAGCGGGTATCCCTGACTCGGGTATCGGACATGCCATTGGATTTGCCAATGAGAGTAAGCTTGCCTACATGAGACCCTATGTTAAATATACACCAACCTGGCCCAGAAGCTTCATGCCTCAGAACCAGGAAATGAGGGATCTTGTGGCCCGTATGAAACTGATTCCCATTAGAGAAATTATCGAAGGAAAGCGGATCATATTCTGCGACGATTCAGTTGTGAGGGGAACCCAGCTAAAGGATAATACCCAGATCTTATATGAATACGGTGCAAAACAAGTTCATATGAGAATTGCCTGCCCCTGCCTCATACATCCCTGTGAATTTTTAAATTTTTCAACATCCCGGTCAACCCTTGACCTGGCTGGCCGAAAAGCCATTTACGAGATTGAAGGGATCGAAGATACAGATCTGACAGACTATGCCCTGGATGGATCACAAAAACACTCGGCCATGATTGGCAGAATCATAGATCGCTTAAATCTTACCAGTCTCCGATACCAGAAACTGGAAGATCTGGTTGAAGCCATTGGTCTTCCAAAAAATAAACTTTGTACACATTGCTGGGATGGATCGAGTTATTTTTAGATATGGAGAGCCCCTTCAGTAAAGATAAAATAACGGACGAAAAACAGGAAACTCTGACTGCTATACGCCAATGTATTCCCGTCTTAGAAAAGATGGCGGACCAGTCCGAACTTCTGGCATATTTGCCGGAATCAGAGCGGATCGCCTTGATCACTGCGGCAGGAAAAATATCACGTCCGGACAAAGAGGAAATCAAAAAACGCAAAAAAGACAGACAACAGCAAAAACGGTTGGCCATTGTGAAAAAAGAACATCGGCTGAGAGCGGCCACTGGGATTCGCAAGGCCAGAGAAAGCAAAATCTTTAGTGCGCCTCAACAGATTTCGTTTACGGATAATGAAACCAACAAAAAAGATAATACACAGAGCCTTAAAACACCCCGCAACTGTTATGTATGTAAAGCCGAATTTACACAGCTCCATCATTTTTATGACACCATGTGCCCTGAATGCGCAGAGTTTAATTATCAGAAACGATTCCAGACAGCCTCCTTAAAAGGACAGGTGGCATTAATCACAGGCTCACGGCTCAAGATCGGATACCAGGCCACTGTGATGATGCTTAAAGCCGGCGCAAAAGTGATTGCCACCACCCGCTTTCCCAAAGACTCGGCCTTACGGTTTTCCAGGGAACCTGATTTTTCCGACTGGGGGCACCGGCTTCAGATTTATGGGCTGGATCTTCGCCACACCCCCAGTGTGGAGCTTTTTTGCGATTATATCAAGCAGCGCTATCAGCACCTTGATATTCTCATCAACAATGCTGCCCAGACTGTCCGGCGGCCGCCCGGGTTTTATGCCCATCTCATGGAGAATGAAACAAAACAAGTGGCAAAATTACCAATAGATGCCCAGACCCTTCTAGGACAGCACCAAACCTGTATCTCCCAGCTGGAATACAGGCAGTCAGAAAATGTGGGCAAAGAAAAGGCCCTGCCCGTGACCTGGAATGGTACAGCACCCGGTGTGGGATTGCGCATGTCAGCACAATTGTCCCAGATCCCTTATTCCTATGATAATTCCCTGGATGTACCCAAAGTCTTTCCTGCAGAAAAACTGGATGCAGACCTCCAGCAGGTGGACCTTCGAAAAACCAATTCCTGGCGGCTGAGGCTGGGAGAGATCCAGACGTCTGAAATGCTGGAGATCCAGCTGGTCAATTCCGTGGCCCCTTTTGTCTTGTGCAACCGGCTGACAGATCTGATGAAACAAGATTTTACAGGGCAAAAACACATTGTCAATGTTTCGGCCATGGAAGGCAAGTTCCTGCGGTTTAAAAAAGGCAGCCGCCACCCGCATACCAATATGGCAAAAGCGTCCTTGAACATGCTCACCCATACCGCAGCCAGTGATCTGGCCAAGTATGGAATTTTCATGAATGCCGTGGACACGGGCTGGGTCACGGATGAAGACCCTGCCATTCTGGCCAGGCTCAAACAGGATCGCCATGATTTCCAGCCACCCTTAGATATTGTGGACGGGGCCGCAAGAATCTGTGACCCGTTTTTCCACGGCATCCTTACGAAAAAACACTGGAGCGGCAAATTTTTAAAGGATTATTTCCCCATTGACTGGTAGAACCCGACAGCATAAGAATCGGCATGATTCAACAGGATTGACAGGCAGAGTAAAAGTTAAAGAACTGTCAGGGCAACACCAATAATCTTTCACTCCTCCAAACCCGTACAATACGAACTTTGTTCCGGTCCCGGCGGTAAACAATTCTAAAAGGAGGCCGAATTAATTCTCTTAGATTGTCCAACTCAAACTCCGGAACCAAACGTCCCATGTCAGGCTGCTTACCCAATAATTCTATATCTTTTATAACTTGTGCGACAAGCCTTTCACCAACATGGGGAATCTTCTGCTCTTTATAATATTCAAGGACATCTTCCAGATCACGAAGTGCGGAAACGGCAAAAGAAATTTTATTTCGGGCTGCCATGTTATTTGATTCTCAAATGTTTCTTAACATCAGCAAGGCTCAACTCTCGTCCTTCTTCCAGGTCAACTATTCCTTTGATAACAGCTTTCATAAAGGCGCGCTCTTCAACATCTGATTCATAGTCATGAAGTGCTTGCATCACTGCGACACCTCGCCCCCTGTTTGTTAAAAGAACCGGCCGATGCACCTCTTGTACCTGTTTTATTATACTTCCTGGATTCACCTTAAGGTCGCTGATTGGAATAATATCTTCGGAAAATTTTGTTTTCATCACACCCTCCGCAATTCTTAATTAGCTATTTATAGGTCGTATAATAACACCTGTTAATGGTACTGTCAATATTCAAACTTGAATTAAGTTGCTCAAAAGATGGGTTCCTCCCTGGCATCAATAACACTTTAAAAAGTATTTTTATAATTATCTACATATGTTTAAACAGATGCTCATAAGATCGGCTGACAGCCAGGGTGTT
>QMMT01000306.1 GCA_003647385.1 Deltaproteobacteria bacterium | reverse complement strand
GGTTAATACGTTGGGCAAAAAGTATTAAGTTCAAGAAACTCACAGGCTTCAAGCTGACCCGCTATTTATGATTTTTTTCATCGGGTTTCTATCTAAATTTTATTGCCCGAATACGGCTACAAAAGATGCCATGCATTCCTTACCGGATGATATCAGGTAGGCCAGATCGGATCCGTCCACATCCCCGTCATCATCGAAATCCCCGCACACTTGTTCATAGGCCATTTGAGTTTTGACTTCAAAATTATTTTGAGAAAAAAATGTGGCATATAAGCCCCTCATCTGTGCCTCACATACCTTGCAGGGTCCGCATACAGCATCGCATTCCGTGCACTCATCACAATGCCCGCAGGTATCATCGCAGCCGCCACATTGCTGCTCACATTCTGCGCATTCTACGCATTCATCGGTACAGGCTTCATATTCATACTGAAATGATATGGACAGATAGTATGAGGGCAGGGCGTTGTCTGGTTCATCACCTTTTGGCTGCGGCATGGTTTCTCTCATGGTAAAAGCCGGGCCCATCTGGAATACCAGGTTTCCACTTTGGGAATCACCCGCCAGAAAATCCAGATCACTGGCAGCCATAACGACACCGGATTCATTTAAGACGGAAAAAGTAAGGGTCATTGGATTGTCTTTTATTAATTCCGGCATATCTGTCCTGTCAAGGTCGGCACTGACGGTTAGATTAATAAAATCCTCATCTTTAAAAAGCCCGATTGTTTCACAGGGCATCAGGTCACATATATCCAGGGGTATGGTCAGCCGGGGCTGTTCATGGAGACCGGGATCCGGCTGGGCAGTGTTAATATCAAATTTCATCTGAAAATCACTTATTTCCAGAATCCGGTCCGGCAGGCATCCCGTCCGGCAGGTGTGATTGGGTGGGCATATGATTAATCCCGAACTTGATGAAACAGACTCATAATCACACTCATCACGGTCATTATCATATCCGTCATTATCAATATCAGGGTCACACAGATCCCCCATGCCATCTCCATCAAAATCTCTCTGGTCTGTACTCCCGCCATAATTGGGGCAATTGTCACAGGCATCTCCAAGGCTGTCTGTATCAGAGTTTGCCTGATCAGGATTGGCAATGTACCGGCAGTTGTCACCATCATTGTTCCATCCGTCATTGTCTATGTCTGAATCACATACATCTCCACTGCCGTCACCATCGATATCCGACTGGTCCCGGTTATAGGTATCCCGGCAGTTATCAAAAGCATTCATGGTGCCGTCCCCGTCCGAATCAAGACAGACGTCTCCAACGCCCGGAGTGAGCGGGCAATCGTCATTTACATTCAGGATACCGTCACCATCCACATCATCGTCACACGCATCTCCGTAACGATCGGAATCATGATTCTCCTGCCTGGGATTGGCCACATTCAGGCAATTGTCAAGGGAGTCGATAATGCCGTCGCCATCATCATCATCATCCGTCCAGTCTGTGATGCCGTCACAATCCGTATCGGAATGATAGTGCGGAATATCCACTGCGGCAAAGGCGTTGCTGATCTGACAGCAGTCAGTATCAATAATCCCGTACCGCCCGACAAAATCATGGCAGGTATCCACCACATCATCAGCAAAGTTCCTGAAAGACGGGTTACTGCCCAATCTTTTCACGGTTTCATAATATATCCTTCGGACCTTTTCTTCCCCTATGCCCACGACTGTACCAAGGTCCACCACACCGCCTTCAACCATCAAATAGCCGGCCTTGTTCAATATACCGCAGTTGTGGTGAACTCCTCCGTAATCATTGCTCCTGTTGTAGGGGGGGGGGTAAAATTTCTGAGATTCCACGTATCGGGCTGGTCGCATCGGGAAGGGTCCTCCATATCTCTCCCACAGCCATCGCTGTCTGCACCGGATCCGTCTTCACCATGCTTCCAGTCCGGATCCAACCCTGTCCAAAATCCTAAAAAATGACCGAACATATCAGCTATATGCTCTGCCACAGCACCGCTCTGAACTGTGTAAACAAAATCTGCTTCATCGGCATGGACAGAATGGGCAAATTCATGCCCCATGATATCCAGGGTGGCCATGCCCGTTGAAAAATAGTGTACCCGGTAGGCACCGCAATCATTTGAACTGGCATTCTCCGATGGAAATCCCACATCCAAAAACATCCACATTTTTTTACCGTGATCTCCGCCATCATAGGATCGTCGCCTGAACAGATCGTAATAAAAATTGTAAATATCCCAGGTATAATCAAAAACCTCATACCCTTCCAGATTGGGATGGGCACAGTGAAGTACATCCCAATGGCAATAATTTCCCGGATGAGAACAATCGAAATACGTGGCACATTCACCATCCTGATCAAACCAGGCATTTATGGAGTGACGATAGCCGCCAAAACAGGTTTTGCTGGTATTTCCCATGGCTGTTGAAATTCTGATTTTCGGATCATCAAAGTAGACCCGGGGGATGTTATAAATCACCTCGCCCGTCTCTGCATCAATGAACGCATCAGCCAGGGCACCGTTTTGCTGACAGGAATAATAGGTCATCCGCCAGGCAAGCCTTGTGTTGTGAACAATATCCGGACACTGATTGTTGTCACAGGGTGGGTCATCGGTTCTCAAGGCATCATCGAAAAGCCACAGTTTGGTCGGGACAGCCAGTTGAATATATCGGATATCGTTTATTCCAAGATGGTCAGCCAGCTGGTTCAGGGCCTCCATCGAGGATATCTTCGGTATCAGATCGTCCAGGTCAACATCCGGGGAATAATTGCCGGTAAGGGACCTGAGTTTGAAAATGTCACCTTTATCCTGGACATTCATTTTCAGCCAGGAACCAAAAATCGGGATGTTTTTATAGTATTGGTCAAAGATCAATACCTTGCGGTCATCCCCCACTCTCTTTTTAAGCCGGAACTCTATGGACGGATCAGTCAGTCCGAACAGGGACGGGTATTCTCCTAAACTATCCATTGCAAAATTATCTGCCGAATATTCGGGTGATGGTTTGATTTTTTCCAAATTCAGGTCCAGCCTTTCAATGGCCCCTCGATGGATGGTTACGTTAAAATTTTCCGGACCCACCACCTGTTTGAGATCTGTAAAGGCAGCCATCTGCTCAAGATCATCTGGATGATCAACTCCTACGACCTGACTCTCATCAAATTCATCAACACCCATATCAACAATCTGATTTATCATCCGGGGGTCTTTTTCAAAATCCAGAATCAGTTCCCCCGGCACTTTTGTGTTATCCCCTTTATCGATGCAGGGGGATACCTGCATTAAGTGAAAATCTCCAGTCAATTGCGGGTCAGCAGTTATATTGCCATTTCCGGGATAGGGATTCCCGGTATCTGTTTGGACGTCTGAATTGCCCACTTCACAACCAGAATCTGAAGAATTAAAAATCTCATCGGGAACATCATTCCACAGAATAGAATTAAAAATATAGGAAAAAGAATTCCCCCTGCTGTAAATTCCGCTGCCCTGGCCATCATTTCCTTGCTGGTCCTTTGCCGTATTGTTATTGAACGTACAATTAAGTGCAGTAAATGAAATCCCGCTGGAGTTATGCACCCCACCGCCATAGATGGACGTATTCCCACTGAAAACGCAGTTATACAGAACCGGAGTGCACGTGTCATAATTATATATTCCTCCGCCGCCATAGGATGCGGAGTTTCCGATAAACAGACAATTAGTCAGTTTGGAATCGGATGCTTTATTATATATTCCCCCGCCACTGCCGTTCTTCGCATGGTTATTGATAAACAGACAGTCTGTCAGTTCGGGCGATGAATGATCATTGGTCATTGCAGCGCCGCTGTCTGCTTCATTCCCCTCAAATTCACACCCAATGAGAAAAGGAGATGCATATCCGTTATACATGCCCGCCCCATGTTCAGTGGCTGTGTTCATTGAAAAAAAACAGTTTCTGGTGGTGGGAGAGGTTTTGCCGTTATGCATGCCCGCCCCGGTATTGTCTGGAAAATCTTGACCATCAGCATTTCCATACTTGATATAAAAACCGTCCAGCACGGCCGAATTATCCTGTCCCGCAATATTTTTAACCACATGATAACTGTTGTCTGATGAATTC
>QMMT01000305.1 GCA_003647385.1 Deltaproteobacteria bacterium | reverse complement strand
GTATTATCCTTGAAAATTTTAATCCATTTAATATAAGGAGAAAATTAGGAATGAAAAAATGGCTGGTATTGATGTTAATATGTTCTATATTTTTTATTGGTTTTTCTACCACTGCCTTTGCCGGCGACAAAAAATTAAAGGCTGGTTTTGTTTATGTCGGTCCTGTTGGTGATTATGGATGGTCCCATGCCCATGATTTAGGAAGGCAGTATGCAGAAAAGAAATTTCCCTGGCTGGAAACGATTATTGTAGAATCGGTTGCAGAAGCCGACAGTGCAAGAATCATTGACCGGCTGGTTCAGCAGCAGAAGTGCGATGTGGTTTTTACAACCAGTTTCGGATACATGGAAGATACCGTTGCTGCGGGCTCAAGATATCCTGACAAAATTTTTATGCATTGTTCCGGATTTAAACGAACGGACAATGTAGGCACTTATTTTGGTGATCTTTACCAGATGTACTACCTGAACGGAATTATGGCCGGTGCTTTGACCAAGACCAACAAAATCGGTTATGTGGCAGCATTCCCAATTCCGGAGCTGGTTCGTCATATTGATGCATATGCTCTGGGAATCAAGGCGGCAAACCCTGCTGCCAGACTGAATGTAAAATGGATCTATGCCTGGTATGGACCGGACAAGGCAAAAGAAGCTGCCGAGGCTTTGATCGCAGAAGGCTGCGATGCACTTGCATTTACCGAAGACACACCTGCCGTCATTGAAGTAGGCCAGAGCCATTCGGAAAAAGGCAAACAAATTTACTCCTTCAGCCATTACTCTCCCATGCAGCCTTACGGGGTTGATTCGGTTGTTTCAGGGCAGCTCATGGACTGGGGCGGAATGTATGCCCAGATCTTAGAGGATATTCATAATAAAACCTGGACCAATGATGATATCTGGTGGCTGGCAAAAGAGAAAGCTGCGCTTCTTGGCGGAAGTACAACAGATATTATCAATCCAAAATTTGTAAAAGAGCTGAAACAAGCAATGATTGCAACAAAGGAATTTGGTAAAATTTCTGCCTATGATCTTGTTCTCAAAAGATATGAACAGATGAAGCAGGGGGTTGATGTATTTGAACCATTTACCGGCCCTATCAATGATAACAAGGGAAACCTGAAAATAAAAGCTGGAGAAAAAGCATCTAAAGGGGACCTTCTTGGCATTATGTATTATGTAGATAATGTTGAAGGATCCATCCCTCAATAATAAAATCACACTTCAATAAAAAAGCCGGGAAAGCATATCCCGGCTTTTTTATTAGCCGATTTTTATACCCGTTTTTACAAAAAAGGCCATTATGAAGAAAATAGACCGTCTTGAAATGAGATCAATCTCAAAATCATTTCACGGTATCTTTGCCAACCAGGATATTAATCTTAGTGTTGAATCCGGTGAAATTGTCGGACTTTTAGGCGAAAACGGGGCTGGCAAAACGACCTTGATGAATATTTTGTATGGACTTTACCAACCCGATTCCGGCCAAATAGAGATTAATCAAAAACCGGTTCTAATTGATAATCCTGTTGAGTCTATTACCCTTGGCATTGGAATGGTTCATCAGCACTTTATGCTGATACAAAATCATTCTGTCATTGAAAATATTGCTTTGGGTTATAAAGATACACCGTTTTTTTTCCCCAAAATAAAGATCAGGGAAAAAATTGAACAATTTTCAAAACAATTCGATTTTAATATTGATCCCGATAAAAAAGTCTGGCAGCTTTCAGCCGGGGAACAGCAACGGGTGGAAATTATCAAAGCACTTTTAAATGGTGCCGACCTTCTTATTCTTGATGAGCCCACTTCTGTCTTAACTCCCCAGGAAATCGAAGAATTAATTTCCATATTAAAAGAGATGAAAAGCAAAGGTCACATGATCATTTTCATTTCCCACAAACTGGATGAAATCATGGAAATCTGTGACCGGGTAGTGGTGCTTCAAAAGGGAAAAATTGTCGGGAGTGCGGATACAAAAGATACAGACAAAAAATCCCTTGCCAGGATGATGGTGGGCCGGGACGTTGTCTTTAGCACATCTAAAGAAAAGCTTAAAAAAGGTAAGAAAATTTTAACAGCTGAAAACATCAATGTTATAGGAGACAAGGGTCTGTCTGCTGTTAAAAATATCTCGTTTGAACTTTTTGAAAATGAAATTTTGGGTATTGCAGGGGTTTCCGGTAATGGACAGCGCGAGCTTGCAGAAGCCATTACGGGTATCAGACCCATCTTTTCGGGCCAAATAAAAATAAACGGAAAAGATATTACGAACAAATCTGCCAGACACATTTATGACAATGGTGTTTCCCATGTACCCGAAGAAAGGATCCGGTTTGGAATCGCTCCCGGCCTTTTCTTATATGATAATGCTATTTTAAAACAACACCACTTAAAAAAATTCTCCAAACGCTATTTTTTAAAATACAACCAGGTCAAAAATCACACAAAAACCATTATTAATGAATTTAAGGTTTCCACCCATTCCATCAATAACCAGATCAGAAACCTTTCCGGCGGCAATATCCAAAAACTCATCCTTGGAAGAGAAATCAGTGAGCAGCCACAGCTTTTAGTGGCATCACACCCCACATACGGACTGGATGTCGGCGCGACCGAATTTTTAAGAAAACATCTTTTAAACTTAAGAAAGCAAGGCAGCTCGGTGCTCTTATTTTCTGAAGATCTTGAAGAAATATTTGAACTTTGTGACCGTGTTGCTGTTATTTTTGATGGTGAGTTCATGGCAGTTCTTGACTCAGACGACAAACGGTTTTCTGATATCGGCCTGATGATGGCCGGCTCAAAAAGGATCTGATTCAATGGAAAAAACAGAATGATAAAAATCAAAACAACAGACCGATACAATATTACTGCTCTCAGGTCATTTATGACCAATATTTTCTCCCTTCTGGCTGCGCTTGTGGTGATCAGTTTTATTTTTCTGATTGCCGGTGTCAATCCCATCTTTGCCATCACTGAAATTTTTTCAGGATCATTTGGTTCTTTTTACGGTTTTAAGGAAACCATTACCAAAGCCATTCCTTTAATACTGATCGGTACGGGACTCACCCTTGCATTCAGGGCAAAGTTCTGGAATATCGGTGCAGAGGGTCAGATGTTAATGGGAGCAATTTTTGCAACCTGGACGGGACTGACTTTTGGAGAAACCCTGCCATCTTATATCATCGTTCCCATGATTTTTTTTGCAGGGTTTATCGGTGGTGCGCTGTGGGGAATCATTCCGGCAATCCTAAAGATCAAATATTCAATTAATGAGGTCATCTCGACCTTAATGCTCAATTATATCTGTGCTGAATTTTTAACCATGCTCATTGTAGGGCCCTGGAAAGGAAAAGAACGGTTCGGCTTTCCCGGAACAAATAATTTTCCTGATTCTGCCATACTTGGATTAATTCCCGGTTCCAGAATTCATTATGCCACTTTAATTTTAAGCATCATCTGTGCTATTGTACTTTGTGTGGTCATCTATAAAACACGGTTTGGATATGAAGTAAGGGTGGTGGGTGAAAACCCGGAGGCCGGGAAATATGCCGGAATAAATTTTTTAAAGACCAGCCTGATCCTCATGGCCATCAGTGGTGGACTTGCCGGGTTTGCAGGCGTCGGTGAAGTGGCCGGGATTCATCATTATCTTGGGTATCCTGCTTCGGTCTCCTCTGGGTATGGATTTACAGCCATCATTGTTGCATGGCTTGCCAAATTAAATCCAGTCTATACGGTGATCTCAGGAATCTTTTTTGCCGGGATACTGGTGGGTGGAGATGCTATACAGATATCGCTGGGCCTGCCTGCTGCCACCGTTGAAATTGTGAATGGCACTTTGTTGATATTTTTAATTATGGGTGATTATTTCTTAAACCATAAAATCACCCTCCAGTTTACAAACTGATAAGGACATAATTAGATGGAAGACATTATCATTTCAACACTTCAAAGGGCTATGGTTGCCGGAACCCCTTTACTTCTTGCCACAACCGGTGAAGTGATTTGTGAAAGATCCGGCATCCTTAACCTTGGCGTTGAGGGTGTGATGGCAATAGGCGCTGTTGTCGCCTTTATCGTCACCATGACAACCGGT
>QMMT01000304.1 GCA_003647385.1 Deltaproteobacteria bacterium | reverse complement strand
ACTATGATATCTCCTTCGACGGCAACCAGAATATCAAGGGTCCCCTTTCACCCATGATCGCCATTCCCACAACCGCAGGAACAGGAAGTGAGGTGGGAAGCTGTTCCGTTATTACCTCTGTGGAACAGGGCAGAAAATTTCTGGTATGCAGCCCTCTTTTAAGACCGGCCATTGCGTTGCTGGACCCGGAACTCACTGTGAGCCTTCCTGCCTCTCTTACCGCCGGAACCGGTATGGATGCATTTACCCATTGCGTTGAAGCCTTGGTCGTCAAAGATTTTCATCCCATGTGTGATGCCATTGCCTTAAAAGGGATAGAGTATGTTGCACAATATCTTGAAATTGCTGTAAAGGAACCGGGTAATATAGATGCCAGGGGATATATGCAGATGGCGGCCATGATGGGGGCGGTGGCCTTTCAAAAAGATCTTGGTGCAGCACATTCGCTGTCTCATTCCCTGTCTGCGGTCAGTCATGTTCCCCATGGCCTTGCCAATGCCATCTGTATTGTTCCTGTGATGAAGTTCAACAAAAAAGAGTGTCTCAAGGAGTATGCCAGAGTGGCAGCCTGTTTTGGAATCAATACCTTTGGAATGTCGGATGAGAAAGCAGCGGATAAAGCCATTGAAGCCGTAGCAGATCTGAACGAACGGATTGGCATCCCCAAAAAATTGTCACAGGTCGGTGTAAAAGAAGAAGACCTTGAAGAGCTGGCAGATAAAGCCTTTCTTGATGGATGTCATCAGACAAATCCCAGGAAATGCACCCGAGAAGACCTTATGAATCTTTACAGGCAAGCTTTGTAGCAGTTTAAATATTTGGAGGGTTAAGATTATGGCGAAAGGATTTACAGGAACATTGTTAAGGGTTGACCTTACCCGAAACACCATTGAAAAAGTGCAGATGCCTGAAGAATTTTATCGAACCTACATGGGCGGCACAGCCTTTGGTGCTTATTTTCTTTTAAAAGAACTTTCAGGTGCCGTTGATGCTTTTGATGAAAAAAATATTATCACCATCGCAACGGGTGCGGCCACGGGAGCTGCTGTCAGTGGTGCAAGCCGCTGCTGTATTACCGCACTATCGCCTGAAACAGGCGGCGCAGGTGACACCCAGCTGGGTGGAAGCATCGGGCCCATGATAAAAAGGGCAGGGTTTGATGCCGTTGTTATTACCGGAAAGGCAGAAAAACCTTCCTATCTCATGGTTAATGATGACGCTGTTGAGATCATGGATGCCGGACACATCCGGGGCAAAACTATTCTTGAGGCCCATGATGTCCTGACTAAAGAACATGGTACCAAAAATATCAGTATCCTCCAGTGCGGGCCTGCCGGTGAAAAACGGGTGAGGTTCTCATGCCTCATGGGGGATCTAAATGATGCGGCCGGCCGCGGTGGTATGGGGGCCGTGTTTGGCAGTAAAAATTTAAGGGCCCTTGTGGTTAAAAGCAGCAATATGGTTGAATTTGCGGATACAGCCGGTTTAAAAGCATTGGCCAGGATTGGCAGCCAGCGCCTTCCGGGATCAGGGTTCCCCGAAACCTTGAAAAAATATGGCACGCCAGGGGTGTTGGCTCCCCAGGCAGAAGGCGGGAATCTTGCCACCCACAATTTTTCCAGATCCTGGCATAAAGATTACTTAAATCTTCATGGTGCCACTTACGAAAAAGAACTAGCTGCGGGCAGTACCACTTGTTTTGGCTGTGTTGTAAGCTGTAGAAAAAAAGTGAAAGCGGAACTCCCGTGGAAAGTGACGGACCGCCTTGGCGGCCCTGAATTTGAAACACTGGGCCTTCTTGGCTCAAATCTTGATATCACTGACCCTGCGGCCGTGGCAAAGGCCAATGAACTGTGCAATAATTACGGGCTGGATACCATCTCCACGGGTGGGGCAGCCGCTTTCCTTTTTGAATGTCTGGAAAAAGGGATTCTTTCAAAAGACGACTGTAACGGAAAAGAGCTGGGCTTCAATGATCCTGAAGGATTGTTCTGGCTCATAGAGCAGATAGTCAACCGCCAGGGCATTGGTGACACTTTGGCCGACGGTCTGGTCACTGCGGTTAAAAAACTGGGTAAAAAAACAGCCCCCTTTGCCATTCATGTCAAAAACAAGGTTCCGGCAGTCCACATGGCCCAGGTAAAACCCAGTCTTGCACTGATGTATGCTGTGAGTCCCATTGGGGCAGATCATATGTCCAACGAGCATGACTGGCTTTTATCGAGCCAGGCAGACATCTCCAAGGGCCTTGGCATATTGGGAAACGGCGATGCATCCTGTGCAGATCTGAACAAAGTGCGCATGACCGCATACTCCCAGTATTATTACAGCCTGTTAGATACCCTTTGCCTTTGCATGTTCTGCTGGGGGTGTGGCAGTCTCTTTACCTATCGCGATCTTGAAGACATTGTAAAAAGTGCGACCGGATGGGACTGCACCATGTTTGAGCTCATGAAAGTGGGTGAAAGACGGGTTGCCATGCTGCGTCAGATTAATGCAAGACAGGGATTTACAGCAGAAGATGATACACTTCCTTCTCGTTTGTTTGAGAAACTTCCTGATGGACCTGCCAAAGGCCGGTGCGTGGATTCAAAACTCTGGCCGGAAATGAAAGATCAATACTATGAAATACTTGGCTGGGATAGAAAAACTGGCAACCCAAAAGAGGGTAGATTAAGGGAGCTTGGCCTGGAGTGGGCCCTGTAAAAATAAATCTATGGAGTGTTGGGCTGAACACCAAAATCAGCGGTTTTCAACTTTTCATTTTAATATACGCCATAACGATGTATGATTCGAATATATTGCCGCGATGATATTGACTTTTATAAACCTTTTGAGTATTTTTATAATATTGATATTATAGAGAATAATCACGCATAGGAATCATTATGGATAAACTTGTTAGTCACTGGATTGAAAGATCAGAATACGATCTTGGTACTGCCAGAGTGATGTTGGACACAGGTCGATATCTTTATGTCGCATATATGAGTCAGCAGGCTATTGAAAAGATACTCAAAGCCATTATTGCACATCATGGAAAGGAAAATTATCCAATCCATAATTTAAATCGACTTGCAGAAATTGCTTTACTAAATAATGAATTAACTTGTGATCAATTTAATTTTCTTGCTGAATTAACACCTTATCATATTGAAGCTAGATATGGCGATTATAAAGAAAGTTTATCTGAAATAATTAGTGCCAGAAAAGCAGGAGTGGTGTATGAAAAAACTAAAGGACTTCACAAATGGCTTTATCAGAAATTAAAATAAATAAAATTATAAAAGGATTTATTGTAAGGCTTGAGCAAGAGATCCCTGTCAAAGAAGTAATCCTGTTTGGTTCTTATGCTCGTGGAAAACCTAAAAATTATAGTGATATCGACTTAGCTGTGATTTCAGATTGGTTTGAAAATAAATCTAAGATCGAGAACATGCAACATCTTTCACGAATTGCTGCAGGTTATAATAGTTTGATTGAAGCCCTGCCATTTACAGAAAAAGAGTATGCAAATTTAGATAATAGAACTTTTTTAGCCAGTATTATAAAAAATGGCAGGATTTATCATGGATGATGACCATACAACTGTCAATTTTTTCAGGCATATCCATAAAAGAGAGAGATAGCGAATGCTCTCCTTATCTGTTTAACGACCAGTCATACGTCAGGTATTCAAGGTTTATATTTTCTCCAAAAGAATTGAGTTCTCCTTTCAGCTCAGTGGATGCATAGCGTTTTATAAATAACACAGGGTTGTCAGAAAAATCCTTTCTAAACCATTTGAAAATTTTGCTGATAAAAAGTGTGTCGCCTTTAATAAACGTATTTTTTTTATCATTGATAAATTTTCTTGCCTGGCTATCCAGTTGAGTTTCCAGGATTCTGCCTTCATAGGGTTCATCTAAGAGTTGCGGACAGCTTTTAGAGGCGCAGTTGATGGCAAAATGAACCCGGGGGTCTTTGAATTTCGGCCGAAGGATATCATGTTCAATATAATCAAGGGATACGATTCTTTTTTGCAGTGAAATAAATTTTTTATTCCATGGATTGGAAAAAAAACTGCCGATTTCTTTAATGGAATTAATGCCCGGATATTTT
>QMMT01000303.1 GCA_003647385.1 Deltaproteobacteria bacterium | reverse complement strand
TCAGGGCCGGTCACTGCGGATTGTCGATCCTGTCATGCGGCAAAAAAGCCTGAAGGATCTTCATGGGAAAGATTGAGTTTTGATAAATCACTTCATTTTATCCATGAAAGCGCAAAAGGGATCAAGAGCAAAGATACTTCAAGCAAAGATAATTGCAGTGCCTGCCATCATAAATACAATGAGAAAACAAAAGAGATTTACTATATCAAGGGTGAGGAAGAATCCTGCGGGTATTGCCATAAACCTCAAACTCAGGACAGTATAAGGCCTATTCGTAAGGCATCCCATGATGCGTGTGTCACGTGCCATCAAACTTTGAAAAGTAAGAATGCAGATGCAGGGCCTGTAACCTGTAAAGGCTGTCATGATGAAAAGGAACAAAAAAAGATAGAAAAGGTTTCTGATATCCCCCGGCTTAAAAGAAATCAGCCGGATGAAGTCGCCATTACCGGGTGGAAAAAAGATAGTCAGGCAACAAAAAACTACATGAACGGAGTTGCTTTTAATCATAAAGGCCATGAAACAAGAACCCAGAGCTGTAAAGCATGTCACCACGAAACTTTGAAAAAATGTAATGACTGCCATAAACCCGAAGGGGGAGATGAAAAGGGCGGGTTTATCAGTCTTGAACAGGCAATGCACAATCTTGAGAGCAACAGGAGTTGTATCGGCTGCCACAAGGAACTGACTAAAAATTCTGACTGTGCAGGCTGTCATTTCCAGGCACCCGCTAAAAAAGAAAATCCTGAGTCATGTAAAACATGTCACAACCTACAGCAGACGCAGTTGAAATCCATGGATCCTGAAGCAGTTGCAAGAATGGCCTTAACAGATCTGTCGAAAGACTATCAGCCGGTCAAAGAAGACAATATCCCTGAAAACGTTGTTATTGATGTGTTGGCCAAAGAGTATATGCCAAGTTCGTTCCCCCATCGAAAAATGGTTCAGGCCATAACCGTAAGGGTTGAAAAAAGCGATATGGCCAAAGTTTTTCATACGGATCAGGCAGGGCTGTGCATGGGATGCCATCACAATAGTCCTAAAACACTTGAGCCTCCAAAATGCGCCTCCTGTCACAGCAAAAACGGTCCGGGTGTGGATGGCAGGCCGGGTTTGAAGGGCGCATATCATGGTCAGTGTATTACCTGTCATCAGAAAATGGATGTTAAATCCGTTGCAGCAACTGATTGTGCCAAATGTCATGAAGAAAAGAAATAAAATGTTCAATGGATATAAACAATAAGGGTAAAATTATGGCTATTTCTCGTAGAAAGTTTTTGGGGTCGCTTGGAGCGGCTATCGGTGCCGGTACAACGGGTACTTTGACAAAAGCTTATGGTGCCTCAAATAAACATTTCGATGGATACCCTGGCAGCTCAGGTGTTCTGCATGATACAACCAAATGTATTGGATGCAGAAAGTGCGAACAGGCCTGTAACAAGGTAAATGATTTGCCGCAACCGGAAAAACCGTTTGAAGACTTAACCGTTCTTGATCAAAAGAGACGGACCCAGGCAGATTCCTATACGGTTGTGAATCAGTTCCAGACACAAGAAAAAGTTTTTGTAAAAAAACAGTGCAATCATTGCCTTGAACCCGCATGTGCCTCTGCCTGTTTTGTTAAGGCGCTTAAAAAAACTCCGGAAGGACCGGTTGTATATGATGCGTCTCTCTGTGTAGGGTGCCGGTATTGCATGGTCGCCTGCCCTTTTGAAGTTCCGGCCTATGAGTATGATAAAGTTCTGACCCCAAAAGTGACAAAATGCACCATGTGTGCTCCCCGTTTAAAAGAGGGTAAGCTTCCGGGCTGTGTGGAAGCCTGTCCAAGAGAAGCATTAATTTTTGGAAAAAGAGAGACACTTTTAAAGATCGCAAAATCCAGGATTCAAAAATATCCCGATCAATATATCGATCATGTGTACGGCGAACATGAAATGGGTGGAACAAGCTGGCTTTACCTTTCCGGACAACCCTTTGGATCCATTGGCATGAGAGAAGACTTGGGAACAACATCAGCGCCTGAACTGACGGCAGGACCGCTTTCAGCTGTTCCCATCGTTGTTGGACTATGGCCGGTATTATTGACCGGTGTTTATGCCATTTCCAAGAGAAAAGATAAAATAGCCAAAGAAGAAAAAGAAGATGCATTGAAGGCGGCAGGCGTTCAGGCCAGTGAAGACATGAATCAAAAGCTGGAAGAACTCAGGGAAAAAATGACCAAGGAGAAAACCGCTGCCATCAATTTTGAAATAAAAAAAGCCCTTGAAGAAGATGCAAAAAAAAGAGAAGAAGCAGAAAAACTCGAAGCCAAAGAAGATAAGGAAGTAGAAACAGAGGTACTTGAAGATTCCGAAGAAAAAGGCAAACAGGAGGAATAAGATGGATTTGGATAACCAGATTCCTGAGAATAAAAAATTTACAGTGTTTAATGTGGTGACAGGTATCATCCTTGCCGGCGGCCTTATATTGACAATCCTGCGCTTTACAATGGGCCTGGGTGCAGTAACCAACCTTGATAATACCAACCCATGGGGGATATGGATCGGGTTTGATTTGTTGTGTGGTGTTGCGCTTGCAGCAGGCGGTTATGTTACCTCAGCATCCTGCTATATATTTGGATTGAAACGATTCCATTCAGCCGTCCGTCCGGCTATTTTAACCGCTTTTTTAGGGTATGCACTGGTTGTCTTAGCCCTTCACTATGATGTCGGCCGACCCTGGCGCCTTCCTTATCCGGTGTTTTATTCCCAGGGAACCTCATCCCTTTTGTTTGAAGTAGGGCTGTGTGTTTTTCTTTATCTGACGGTATTGTTGGTTGAATACAGTCCTGCTGCCATGGAATGGCTGGGGTTCAGGAAACTGCGCAACTGGGTGGTAAAATTAACCCTGTTGTTGACGATTTTTGGCGTGATTCTTTCAACGCTTCACCAGTCCTCTCTGGGTGCTCTTTTTATGATTGTACCCTCAAAGCTTCACCCATTATGGTATTCTTCCTATCTGCCGGTCTATTTTTTCATATCCAGCATGTTTGCCGGCATGTCCATGGTGATTTTTGAAGGAAGCCTGGCCCATCGATATCTTAAATACAAAATGGATGAAACCCATTTAAAAGAAAGTACCGGGGTTGCCTTCGGGTTTGCCAAAGCCGCATCATGGGTGATGATGGGCTATGTCGCCATCAAAATTATCGGTCTTTCCATAGACAATAACTGGCATAATCTTTTCACGGGCTGGGGACTCTGGTTCCTTTTGGAGCTGGTTGGATTTGTCCTTTTTCCTGCCATTTTATATGCAGTAGGGTCAAGGGAAAAGAACCTTTTGCTGGTTCGACTGGCAGCCATCTGGACTATTTTAGGGATCATACTCAACAGACTCAATATATCTGTTGTGGCATTTAACTGGCATCTGCCTTCTGCCCAACGGTATTGCCCCAGCTTTATGGAAGTCGCCACATCTGTTTTTATCGTAACCCTTGGAATTGTGGTCTACAGATTTATTGTAACCCGGATGCCCATTCTTCATGAGCACCCTGATTACAAGACCCATTAAAGGGATAAAGGAGGATACTTTGGAAACTACTATTTTTACACTTCAGGATTTTATGACATATACCAAAGGAATAACCTACCTCATCATGGGGGGAATTCTGATTTTTATGCCGCTGTTCTGGAAATTTTTGACGGATAGAGAAGATGATTAGAGATAATTTTATTATATGGAGGGTTAAACAATGCATGATCTCTTAACAGGCGTATTCTTCTGGATAGCTCTGGGAGTCTGTCTGATTGGAATGCTTGCACGATTTATCATGTATTTCAGAGGCTTAAGCTGGCAGCTGGACCGAGTGGCATATACCTCGTACCCTGGTGCAGGATTTAAAGGGGCTGTCCGATCTATCTACAAATGGTTGATTCCTTTTGGCACATATGGCTGGCGTACCCAGCCGTTTATTACCATTGCTTTTTTCGGATTCCATATCGGTGCTGTGCTGGTGCCTCTCTTTTACTGGGACATAATTTGTTTCTTAAGGAAAAACTGGGGATTTCATTTTTTACGTTAAACACTTGTCTTGCGGATATTTTAACCTGGACTGCTGTGGTA
>QMMT01000302.1 GCA_003647385.1 Deltaproteobacteria bacterium | reverse complement strand
TTTCTTTTAAAAGGCTCAAATTATTATTTTTGATAAACGCTACACTTTTGGCGGCATCTTTGTCTTCGGAAAGAGCTTTCACCATATGGGAAGAGAAATCCTGCCATATGGTTTTGACCTTGCCAAGCTGAGAAAAAGCAGGTTCGGAGGCTTTGGGACAGGCAGCATATTTTCCGTCCAGATCAAAAGATAAAGGCGCCTTTCCTGAGTCAGTCAGGGCGGACAGAGTGATATCAAAGACTTTTATTGTATTGTTTGTACCTGAAAACAATTTTTCTTTAACCTTTATATCTGTTGCCACAGCAAAAGCAAATAGTTCTTTTGACATTTTCTGGGAAAGCATTCTCTGGCGACCTGCAAGATTGATTACCAGGCCGTCGGCTTTTTGGGCCGAAGTGGTATACCAGGTGACCAGAAACATGGATAAAATGATGAATGATAATCCTGCAACAATCAAACCTAATCTATATCTTATAGCCATTCTTGTGTCCTTTCATGACAGGTTGGGGAACAATAAACTTCCTTTTACCATAGATGGCTGTAAGGTTCAATAAGCAGAATAACCTTGGTTTTGTTTTTAGGATTCAATAAAAAAGGCCGGAACTATTCAATAGTTCCGGCCTTTTTTTATTTGTAATTTGGATTTTTTATGCTTTTGGCAGTTTGGGAAACTGTTTGTTCAATGTTTTATTCCAATCATCCAGATTGGATTTAACTTTTTTAAACAATGAACCTGAATTACCTTTGATGGTAATCTTTTCAATGGTATCGCCCTGGGCAATGCTGTCCACAATTTTCTGGTCTTCATCACTTTCAACCATGCCAAAAACAGTATGCATGCCGTTGAGATGAGGGGTCGGGCCATGGGTGATAAAGAACTGGCTGCCGTTTGTTCCCGGGCCTGCATTGGCCATGGAAAGGATGCCGGGTTTGTCATGTTTCAGGTCTTTTTTAAATTCATCCTTAAATTCATATCCGGGGCCACCCATTCCATTCCCATGGGGGCATCCACCCTGAATCATAAAGTCTGCGATGACGCGGTGGAATTTAAGGCCATTATAATATTCTCTTTTTGCAAGATTTGCAAAATTCCCACAGGTAACAGGGGTCTGGTCTGCAAATAATTTTATGTTGATGGGGCCTTTACTTGTCTCGATAACTGCTGTTAAATCAGGCATGTTCTTCTCCTTGTTTTATTAAAATAAATCAAGGCCAAACTTAAGTGTTAGTTTTTAATTGTCAAATAAAATTTAATCTGAAACGAACTCAGAAAAAATGTCTTTATATTTTTATAGCTTGACACAAAGACATAAAAATAATATTCTTTTTTTTAAAAGGGTTTACGCAGGGTTATTGGATGAACCTATTGATTTCTATAATATTGAGGCCAAATATATGAATGAGAATATTGAGCTCAAACAGTTAACATTGAGAATACCGAAAAATCTTCACAGAGAGTTTAAAGTTGATTCAGCAAAGCAAGGACGGACCATGGGTGAAGTCACTATTGAACTGATCAAAAAATATCTTAAAAGAGAATCCGATCCCCTGTGATGTTTGCACTATAACATTAAGGAGGAAGACATGAAGTTTTCAGATTTATTTGTTCCAAAGTATTTGAATTCAAATCCGGATGTCCGCAAAAAATTTGTTGCCAGAACAAAGGACGTTCATTTGTTAGAACAAATGGCCCAAAAAGACGAGGACGCTGATGTGAGAAGGTCTGCAGCAGAGCACGCTCAGATGCTCAAAGGGCGAGCACAGACCGCATAGACTAAAGAGTATTTGTCCTGAAGGCCGGCTCAAATCAGATAAGAGCCGGCCGGTTTCCAAAGCCTTGTGACTACCGTGGTATAACTTTTCTGTATACCTGGTCGAAAGGCAGGCTGTTTCCATTAAATGTCAAAAGATTATTTTCACCCGTTTTCTGAATTCTTAATGGTCGCTTCGATTATTTTGATTGACATTCTTTATATTAGTCATATAATGAGTCATTATTTAAATAGCGAATAGGTTAATATACTGAAAAAATTATATTTTTAAGACTAATAAATTGATAATTAGCTATTCAATTTATTAGTCTCTTTGATCAAGAGATATGATATGCGACTCACTATAAGGAAATATTTGGAGCGAGGCCCCTCAACATCCAAAGAAATTCAGGCGGCCACAGGCCTTAGCCAGAGTTCTGTGGCTCGCCAGATTAGAGAAATGGGAGATCGTGTTATCCAATTAAAGAAGGGGCGATCAATAAGGTATGCTGCAACATGCAATGCTTTTGGCGGTAATGACAAATTACATCTGAGTATGGTCGATGCATATGGGGACACTGTTTTAATTGCATTTATACGCCCGTTGAGACATGGTGGCTTCTTTTTAGAGCCTGTCACTGATATTTCCCCCTTATTATTGGGCGAAAATAACGATGGCCTATACGATGATTTGCCATATTTCCTTTTTGATCTGAGACCTCAGGGTTTTTTGGGTCGTCAGATTGCACAGGAGATTGCCTCTCAATCTGACGATTTTCCAACTAACCCAAGGCATTGGAATACCAATCATATTGGTCGTTATTTAATATCCAATGGCGATGATCTGCCTGGTAATTTTAAATTTGGAGAGCAAACACTATTACGTGTTAGACGCAAACCCGTCATTATTTTGGATGAGGGCTATCCTGCACTTGCCGACAGTGTAATGAGCGGCAGTATACCAGGGTCATCCGCTGGTGGAGAACAGCCGAAATTTACAGCTCTTAACAGCAATAGTTTATCACATGTAATTGTAAAATTTTCCCCTAAAGGAGACAATGATCTTGCCAACAGATGGCGTGATATCCTAATTACTGAATACCATGCCGCCAAAATTATAAATCGCCGGATTTTTCCAGTTGCAGAAACCAGGCTTATCGAAATGAGAGGAAGACTCTTTTTGGAGACCCGGCGATTTGACAGATCTGGAGAATATGGAAGAAAGTCAATGATTTCACTTCAGTCTATTGATGCTGAGTTTACGGGATTAGGAAGCAATTGGCCACAAGTCTTGAATGCACTGTTTAAAAAAAAAATGATTCGTGAACAGGATGTTTTCAATGCAGAATCTTTATGGTATTTTGGTTGTCTTATCAACAATACGGACATGCATTTAGGTAATCTGAGCCTGGCAATAGAGGGGGGAGTGTTCAGATTGCTGCCGCTATATGATATGTGCTCCATGGGATTTGCGCCTAAAAGCGGCGGAGAAGTTCAGCCTTTTGCCTTTGTGCCGACTGAACCTAAAAGTACTAGTATCAGTACAGACCTGATTAAACCCATGAAAGAGATAGCACGTGATTTCTGGGAGAGCGTAGCAGGTGATGAGAGAATTTCAGATGAATTCAAGAATTATTTGCAAAAGGGGAATCCCATCGACCGAATGTAATGCTATGTCACTATTTTTTCATGCGAAACCAGGTTATTCATCTCCCGAGTAATGTAATTAGAAAAATATTGCTTGCACAATTTGCTAAACTTGTGTAATATTATATTTTTTTTGATATCTCTGGTCGGTGATCCCGACCTTTTTTTTTAAGGAAACCTTTATGTCCCCGAAAAATTTACCCTTGACAGGGTTTGACGAAATGAACCTGAGCCCCGCTGTATTCTCGGCATTGCAGAATGTGGGCTATGACACTCCTACACCGATTCAGGCATTGACCATTCCCCATCTGGCCCAGGGAAAAGATATGATTGGACAGGCCCGTACAGGCACCGGCAAGACTGCGGCCTTTGCACTGCCGCTGCTGTCCCGGATTGATCTTGATAATAAACGGCCTCAGGTATTGGTCTTGACCCCCACCCGGGAGCTGGCCATTCAGGTGGCGGACTCTTTTAAGACGTATGGCTCAAAGCTGAAAGGACTGAATGTATTGTCCGTGTATGGGGGCCAGAGCTACGGGGTCCAGCTCAAGCAACTCAAACGGGGCGTCCATGTGGTCGTGGGAACGCCTGGCCGACTCATGGACCATATGCGAAAAAAAACCGTTTCTTTTGCAGATCTTTTCTGCGTGGTCATAGATGAGGCCGACGAAATGCTTCACATGGGATTTATTGATGATGTGGAATGGATCC
>QMMT01000301.1 GCA_003647385.1 Deltaproteobacteria bacterium | reverse complement strand
GTCATCTTCCGCATCAATCTCTTCGATCTCTTCAACATCTTCATCAAGAACTTCGATTCCATCAATGTCCTCATCGAGTGCCTCGACTTCTTCCAATTCTTCATCCTCGTCGAGTTCAATTTGTTCGACATCTTCAGGTACATCATCTAACTCATCAAGTGTTTCCTCCCCGCCGAGGCCTTCGACTTCTTCAAGCTGCTCATCCTCGTCGAGCTCAATTTCATCAAAGTCATCTTCCGCATCAATTTCCTCAACATCATCTTCAACATCTTCATCGATCTCTTCAATATCATCTTCCGCATCGATTCCTTCATCAAAGTCTTCAACTTCTTCTAACGCTTCATCCTCTTCAAGCTCGACTTCTTCTAACGCTTCATCCTCTTCAAGCTCGACTTCTTCAATGTCTTCATCTTCCTCAAGCTCAATTTCTTCTAAATCTTCATTGCGAGCTTCGATTTCATCAAAGTCATTATCAGCATCACTACCTTTCAGGCCTTCGCCTTGACCTTTGCCTTCTTCAAAAGGGGCATTCTTAGTGATTTTATTCAGAATGTTTTTAATTTGATTTACAATATCAGCGGGATCAGTGTCTGTGTTCTCTGGTTGATAATCATCAAGGAAGTCAGCAACAGCTTTTAGAAGATCAGTGGCCTGGTCAAGATTAATATCACCTGTTTTAACTGCATCGGAAAAAGAGCTCAAAAGATCGTTTTTGGCATCCTGGGACATATCAAATGTGTTTGAGTCTGCAATGATAATGTTCTCAGGGTTTTGTTCCTTTTTCGAAAGTTTTTCCAAATCCGTATTGATTGAGGATTTGATACTTGAGAAATTTCTTCGCTTAGCCTTGATCTTTGAAAGGTTGTCGCCGACATCCCAGATGGATTTGATGAGAATATCCGTATCAATTGAATTTAATTGTTGTATGGACTCCTCTGTAGTATAAAAAGTCCGAATTGCCAGGATTGCTTGCTGCTTTACCGAATTTGCCCGGTAATTGAGGTTGGCAATTGCCTGGTCTATTCCTTCAATAGAGATAGATATGTTTGCCAAAATATTTCAATCTCCTGTTTACAGTTTTTTTTTGTTTTGCATTATGATATATTCATTCAAATATTTCAACTTGCTCTTAATATTTCATTATAATTTTTTAAATAATTGTGCTAAAGATACAGGGTTATGGGTAAAATAATTACAATAGCCGGCCAGAAGGGGGGGACAGGAAAAAGCGTTACTGCGGTAAATCTTGCCGCATCCTTGGCTTTATTTGAAAAAAGTACGCTGTTAATCGATTGTGACCCACAGGGGTGTGCCACCCAATGGTGCGGTATTATGAATATCGATTATAATTGTGATATCACATCTGTTTTTTCCGGAAGGTCAAGACTTACAGATGCAATTGTAAAAACTCAGATTAATTGCCTGGATATGATGCCCGCAGGATTTGCTTTGTTTCAAGTCGCCTTGAAATTGGCAAAAAATTCTGCGAATGAAAAGATTCTGCGCCTTTTTTTAAAAGATGTTGAAGGCGAGTATGATTATATTATTATTGATTCACCCTCTTCATATAATTTTTTAAGTGTTACTGCCATGACAGCCGCAGACTGGTTGGTTGTCTGCATGTCTGTCCAGCACAATTCGGTTGGAGATTTCCATTGTCTGCTTAGAATGGTAAAATATATTCGTGTAACTCATAATGTTCCTTTAAAAATAGCGGGCGTTCTTTTCAATAGAAGTGAAACAAAAGATGAAATCCTGTCCTTTCTTGAAAATCAGGATTTGTTGGATATAAAGGCAATGGTTTATGACACATTCATTCCTGATGATGACACGATTAAAAAATCAATAGGCTCAGAGAGTCCTGTTGCCCTGTATGATATAAAGAGTCCGGCAGCTGCTGCATATTTAAGTTTTGCAAAAGAGATGCATTTTTTCTTCAAATAGAGAGGTGTTCTATGAAACTTACCAATCCTGCGACCATTCAGGAAAGTGAAAAAGAGTTTATTGATACGATAAACGCAGAACTAGACTGGGAAGCCATTGAAAAAATGCTTCTTGAAAAGCACAGTTTTACACTTCAAGAAGAAATAGATTACAAAAATGGTGACTTGATAGTTCATAATGATACGATTGCATATAAATTTGATTTTGAAATTAAGGTCCCTTTATCGGTTATATTTAACAGGGAAGGTGAATGCCTTGAGATCTCAACCCTGCGGGATGATTTTGATGGGGAAGATGAAGATATATCACTTCAAGAAGAGGATGCAGCCCCGCAACCAAGCCACGAACAAGATGATAAAGTAGCGCAGATGGCCTCAAATATTGCAGATATGATTTCTGAAATAAATCAGCCAGAACCAGAACAGGCAGAATCAGATCAGCCGGAATCGGATCAGCCAGAATCGGATCAGCCAGAAATAAATCAGGACGGTGAATAATGGATGCAGAGGCTAAACCAGGAGAAGAACTGACGCCAGTATTTGTGAGAGATCAGTTGGATGAGATTCTTGCAAAAGAAATTACCGCATTGCTGGATGTAGACTCAGGTGATGCTATGATGTCTTTTAATCTGGCAAGCATATCCTGCATAACGCTTATTATTGAGAAAGAAAGAGAGATTAAACAATATAGTGATTTTCCGCCGGAAAGATATACAAAAGAATCATTTGTCAACGAATTGATGGACATCGGACTTGAAAAAGATGATTCCCTTGAAAGAACGGTTGATTCGGTTTTAAGCAAGGGATATATCGGCAGCGATTCAAAAGGGGAATTAAAAGCAGAAATACCGTCTTTTATGATGGTGGGTTTTCTTGACAGCATGTTTCCCGGTATGCAGGGCATGAATCTTGTGGCCTTTATTCTTCAAATGAACGATGAGGTGAATTCCAAAAGAAAAACCCTTGAACTTGCGAAACAAAGCTTTACGTCCACCTTGAAAAGTCGCGGTGTGTCTGTTTCTAAGGATAAGGCTAAGGAAAAAGTGTCTGAAATAGTTTCCGGTAGTGTTTCAGCACCAAGCCAGTCTAAGGAAATCTCCAGAAAATTAAAAAAAGATAATCTGAATCGTCTTTCCTCAATAATTAAAAACCGTAAAAAACGGTCGGAAGATTCTTCAGGCAATCTTAAGATTAAAGATGTTTTTGATAAAGGGCCCTCTAAAGAAGAATTAGAAGCCCGAAAAGCAGAAATTAAAAAGGCTGAAGAGGCAGCAGGAAAAGCGGCAGAGCTTGCCAAAGAGCTGGCCCAGAAAGATGAGAAAATAAAAGAGGCAGAAGAGGCGGCAAAACAGGCTGCAAGACAGCTTAAAGAAATTGAACAAAGGGAAAAACAGCTGATAGCAGCCCAAAAAGAAGCACTCAAATCCGAAGAAAAGGCATCCCAGTTAGAAGCCCGCGAAGCTCAGATGGCTGAACGGGAGGCGCAGCTTAAAGCAATGGAAGAAAGGCTCAAATTAGAAGAAGAGCAAAAACTACAGCGTGAAGAGGAAGCTAAACAAAAGCAGATACAGGAAGAGGAAAAGCAAAAAGCGTCAAAGGCAGATGAAGATATCGAATCTCAGATCGCAGCTTTTGAAAGCGAATTAACCATGCCTTGCCCTCTCTGTAAAGACGGAGAGGTTGTTTCAAAAACAACGGAAAAGGGAAAAGAGTTTTTCTCCTGTACTAAACCTGATTGCAGGTTTGTGTCCTGGGATAAACCCTATCATTTTGAGTGTCCCTTATGTAAAAATTCATTTTTAACGGAAACCACAACACCTGATGGCGAGAAAGGGCTTAAATGCCCACGGGCATCCTGCTCATATACCCAGAATAATTTGTTTGATCCCAAACAGAACATGATGGCACAGGCAGCAACCAGCGGCTCAGCACCGAAGAAAAAGAAAAAAAGGGTCGTTAGAAGAAGAAAGAGACGTTAATGGACATATCTTTTATTGATGGAAGACTTGAAAATATATATTCAAAAGTCTTAAAGGGTTCCCGTCTTTCCAAGGAAGACGGGATTTGTATTTATAAAACTCATGATTTGATCGGTCTGGGACAGATTGCAAATCATGTCAGACAGTCTTTGCATGGCAATAAGGCCTTCTATATTTATAATCAGCATTTAAATTATACC
>QMMT01000300.1 GCA_003647385.1 Deltaproteobacteria bacterium | reverse complement strand
GATTATGAGCGAAGAAGGTCTTTCTCCCAGGGAAGCCACGGCCAAATCCATGGACCAGATCACCAGTGCCCTGATCGGTATTGGTCTAGTGCTCTCGGCAGTATTCGGCCCCATGGTATTTTTTCCCGGTTCCACCGGAGTCATCTACCGCCAGTTCTCCGTTACCGTTATTTCTTCCATGCTGCTGTCGGTTCTTGTGGCATTGATCCTGACTCCGGTTCTCTGTGCCTCTCTTCTCAAACCGGTATCGGCAGGGCATGAATCCTCGGACAGTGCAATTTTTTTCCTGCGTCCTTTTTTCCGGTGGTTTAACCACACTTTTTCATGGGCCAGAAACCTTTATGTCAAACTGGTTGGCAGTATTCTTGCTAAAAGATTGCGTTATCTGTTCCTGTTTCTTCTGATCGTGGGTGCCATGGGGTATTTGTTCAATCGCATGCCCACTTCTTATCTTCCCAATGAAGATCAGGGTATTTTATTTGTCCAGGCCACGCTTCCGACAGGCTCTACCCTGGAGCAGACTGAAAAAGTCATGAATAAAATCAGGGACCATTTTTTAATAAAGGAAAAAGATGGAGTAGATTCCTTCATGTCAATTTCCGGGTTCAGTTTTAGCGGTCAAGGACAAAACACAGCCCTTGGATTTATCAAACTCAGGGCCTGGGATCTTCGCCAGCGCCCTGATCTGAAAGTAGAAGCTATTGCCGGCAGGGCCATGGGAGCCTTTTCCCAGATAAAAGAAGCCATGGTGTTTGCCTTTCCACCGCCGGCAGTTCTTGAACTGGGCAATGCAACCGGGTTTGATTTTCAGTTACAGGATCGTGGCGGTCTGGGCCATGAAAAACTGATAGCTGCCCGGAATCAGCTCCTCGGCATGGCGGCACAAGACCCAAGATTGATCAGGGTCCGACCCAACGGCATGGAAGATGTCCCCGAATACCACATTGATGTAGATTGGGACAAGGCAGGTGCCCTGGGGCTTTCTATTACTTCCATTAACAACACCATAGCAGCGGCCTTCGGCAGTGCCTACGTCAATGATTTTATCCAGGCCGGGCGGGTCAAACGTGTCTTTGTCCAGGCCGATGCCCCCTATCGTATGCTGCCCAAGGATTTAAAAAAACTCTATGTACGTAACAACATTGGCAGGATGGTCCCTTTTGCTTCTTTTGCCTCTGGACACTGGGCCATAGGCTCTCCTAAACTGGAGCGTTTTAATGCTTTTCCCTCCATCAATATCTGGGGTGAACCGGCACCGGGACACAGCTCTGGTGAAGCCATGCAGGCCATGGAAGAGCTTGTTGCAAAGCTACCCCAGGGGATTGGGTATGACTGGACCGGGTTGTCCTACCAGGAACGGATGGCGGGCACCCAGGCACCTCTTCTATACGCATTTTCCATTTTTGTAATCTTTCTTTGCCTTGCAGCCCTGTACGAGAGCTGGCCCATTCCCATTGCAATTCTGATATGTCTGCCCCTGGGGATAATCGGTGGTGTTATCGCCTCAAGCATGCGGGGAATGTCTAATGATGTCTATTTCCAGATCGGACTGCTGACCACCATGGGCCTGACCACCAAGAATGCTATTCTGATTGTCCAGTTCGCCAGGGCAAGGGTTGATGAAGGGGCAAAGCTGATCGATGCAACTCTGGAGGCAGCCAGATTGAGACTACGTCCCATTATCATGACTTCACTGGCCTTCGGGTTCGGCATCCTGCCGCTTGCACTTGCCAGCGGAGCCGGATCTGGTGCCCAAAGAGCCATTGGCACCGGCGTACTGGGCGGGGTGGTGACATCTACCTTTCTGGTGATCTTATACGCACCTCTTTTTTACGTAATGATATATAAATTAATAGGAAAACACAGAAAGCGTGTAAAGAAGAATAACGGCATCGACCAAAGTACCTCAGGAGAGCAATCACATGAATAGGCAATTATGGTTTCTACTTATTGGAATCGGATTTTTTCTGAGCAGCTGTTCCCTGGCTCCGAAATACACCCAGCCCATGACACCGATCCCGGCGCAGTGGCCCCAGGGTGAAGCTTACGGGAATGGCTCGGCAGTAAATCAGACAATGGCAGTTTCAGAACTGAGTTTAAATAAATTTTTTACCGATCCAAAGCTTCAAAAAATTATTGAGACAGCCTTGATCAACAACCGTGATCTGCGGCTTGCCGTCTTGAATGTAGAAAGGGTGCGCGCACTTTACGACATTCAGAAAGCTCAGTTGTTTCCCGTAGTTAATGCTGTCGGCTACGGAAACAAACAGCGTATACCTGCTGATCTTTCAGTTACAGGAAAATCAATGACAATGGAGCAATACGGAGTCAATATGGGCATTGCTTCCTGGGAGATCGATTTTTTCGGTCGTATCCGCAGTTTGAAAGACCGGGCACTGGAAGAATATCTGGCCACAGAGGAGGCTCGTTGCAGCGCACAGATAGCATTGGTGTCCGAGGTTTCCAGGGTGTACCTGGCCCTTGCTTCGGATCTGGAAAACCTTAAATTAGCCCAATCCACCCTTAAAGCTCAGCAGGCCTCCTATGCTTTAATTCATAAACGTTATGAAGTCGGAATTGCAACTGAAATTGATCTGTATCGAGCGCAAACCCGGGTGGATGCGGCCCTAAGAGATGTTCCCCGTTTCACGCAACTTACGGCACAGGATAAAAATGCGCTGAACCTTCTAGCCGGATCTCCAGTACCGGAAGATATCCTGCCGAAAGACCTGAGCAGCATCAGCCCTTTCAAAGAAATTTCTCCCGGCTTGTCTTCTGATACGATTCTGACCCGGCCTGATATTATGGCGGCTGAACATCGGCTCAAGGGGGCGTATGCCTTTATTGGAGCAGCTCGTGCGGCCTTCTTTCCCCGTATTTCTCTAACCACCGCTGTCGGAACTGCCAGCAATGAATTGTCCGGTTTGTTTAATTCCGGTTCGGGCACCTGGAACTTTGCGCCGCAGATAGCTATGCCGATCTTTGATGCACGCACCTGGGCTGCACTGCGGGTTAGCAAGACCGATCAAAAAATTGTCCTGACTCAGTATGAGAAAACCATTCAAACTGCTTTCCGGGAGGTAGCCGATGCCCTTGCCGTGCAGGGCACAATCAATCAGCAAGTATCTGCACAACAATCTCTGGTCAATGCGACTGAAAAAACATATCATCTCTCAAATAAACGCTATACAGTTGGGATTGACGGCTACCTGAGCGTTCTTGATGCTCAACGATCCCTCTATGTACAGCAGCAGGTACTTATTGCGCTCCGCCTGGCTGAACTTGCCAATCAGGTGAGGCTTTACGCAGTATTGGGCGGTGGCAGTGCATAGTCTGGAAATTGTAGAAAAAAAGAGCTGTTTGGTGACATGAGGTTAAAACAAATAGTATTTAAGTGTTTGGTATTATGGCTGTTGCTAATGAGCATTGCACTTGGCTTGAGTTCTGAGTCATGTGAAGCTGTAGAAAATGAGGGAACATTCAGTTTTTATTTTGAAAATGACCTATTTGCGGATACTGATTATGGCTATACCAACGGTGTAAAGTTATCCTGGATTTCACATGATTTGACCAATTATGCAAAAAGCGACAGCCTGCCTGACTGGAGCCTGCCGGTTATAAGCAGGCTGCCTTTTATCAATGAGCAGGGGTTGCAGCGCAATGTTGGCCTTTCTATTGGACAGAACATATATACGCCAGGGGATATCTCCATCGAGAGTCTGATTGAAGATGACCGCCCATATGCAGGATGGACCTATTTTGGCATCGGCTTTCACAGTAAAAATGAGCGTCGTCTGGATTCGATGGAAATCCAGCTTGGTATAGTAGGTCCTCTTTCCTTTGCCGACCAGACACAAAAACTGATCCATAAATTAAGAGGTTGTCAAAGCCCCAACGGCTGGGACAATCAACTTAATAACGAACCCGGACTTGCTGTCATATATGAGCGAAAATGGCGGTTTTTTTACAACGGACCTGTGGGGAAATCAGGTTTGGATTTCATCCCTCATCTGGGCGGTGCGGTGGGCAATGTTCACACCTATGCCAACGCAGGAATGGAAGCCCGCATCGGATGGAATCTTCCCCAGGATTTCGGAACATCTCTTATTCGAACGGCAGGCGATTC
>QMMT01000299.1 GCA_003647385.1 Deltaproteobacteria bacterium | reverse complement strand
GCAACAACCAGTGTTTCCGTCTGCTTTGGCCGACCAATATCCAATAGCCCCATATAAGCTGTAAACCCCGGCATACCCAATATCCCTAATGCATGAGATGGGTTTTTGGGGCGTGTTCCTAATCGGGTCAGGTCGGAACCATCAGAAAGTGCGTAGTCCTGCCAACCGCTGTAGGCAAGAACCCATTCCCCTTCCTTGTAATCCGGGTGCCGGGATGTTTCGACCTGGCAAACCGTTGCACCGACCATGACCTCATCAATCTTTACAGGATCAGCATAAGAAGGTGCATTGCTCATCCGTCCCCTCATATAAGGGTCAAGGGATAGAAAGATGGTTCGTAACAGGACTTGTCCTTCTTCCGGCAAAGGTATGGAGGATGTCTCAAAACGAAAATTTTCTTCGACAGGTGCACCGACAGGGCGTGATGCAAGTACAATACGACGGTTAATTTCTTTTGTTTTTTCCATGATATTTCCTTGTTTTATTAAAGCTCAACGTTTGATATTTTAAAAGACCATGTTGTAAATTATAATGCCTGGACAGGGTTATTCAAGATGACTCAGAATGTATCACTCTCTTGAGAATCGAACGTAACAGAAATATTCCTTGAATAAACTTGTCCTTTATGCAAATGAATCTTTATCAGAAATCATGCAACCGTTGATTTTCAAAATATTTTTGAGGCTTACAACATGATATCAGGTCAGTTTTTTCAAAAATTTTTATTTTGGACCTGTACAAATTTTAGTAATCATGAATGATATGCGGACAACCGGTTAACTACTTGTTAAATATGATGGGAGATTGGCTGAATATTAACGACGGAAGGCCAAAGAGCCTCTGCGCTACAGAACGGGACACAAATATTATTTTGATCAATGCGGTATCGTTTTAGATGGTCAAATAGAAATATATATAGGTGAAGAACGTAAATTACTAAACCCCATTGAGTCCTATTTTATCCCATCTGGGGTGCAACATGGTTGGAAAACCTTCAACAAGTCTGTAAAGCTATTGGACACATCGCTAAAAGAGCCCAAATGAAGGGTCCATTGTGAGAAAAAGAAGACGAGTCAAATGATATAATGTGACAGCGATATCTCAACAAGCAAAATGCACTGAGCGAGCCGGTGATGTTTAAAGTTCTTGGCGGTTGAACAGAATTGTTTTTAAAGGTTCCGACCGGAAACTTTTTATAGAAATTTCATCAAAAAACAGAAAAAGTGACCGATCGGAAACTTTTCGTTGTGCTTTGCCCAAAAAATTGCTAAAAGTATCTGATCGGAAACTTTTTATATGGGAGATATATTGAAATCTTCGACAAAAATTAATAATCCCAAGGAATTAGGACAGTACCTTCTTAAAGAACGTAAAAATCTCCAGTTGACTCAAAAAGAGATTTCTGAGTTTGCTGATGTCGGCCGAAAATTTATTATAGAGCTTGAAAAAGGTAAAGAGACTGCTCGACTTGGGAAGGTCTTTGAATTGTTGAACAGCCTTGGCCTTGAACTCCATATCATAAAACGCGGAGATAATTGATTTTGGAAATTTTGAATGTTTTTTTTGAACAAATCAGAGTCGGTTCTCTCGGTATAAATGACAGTCGGTTATTTTTATTTCAATATTCTAAGGAATGGTTGAGTTCACCGGATGCTTTTCAACTATCTATTTCTTTGCCGATGCAAGAAGGAATTCTTATAGATGATAAAGTGAAATTTTTTTTCTCTAATTTATTACCTGAATCTGCCGTCAGAGAATTAATCGCAAAACGGCTCGGAATTTCAGATAAAAATGACTTTATGCTTCTCAAGCGTATTGGCGGGGAATGTGCAGGGGCGATAACAATCCTGCCTGAGTCAGAAAGTCCTGAATCACCAAATCAATACACGTATCGCTCATTATCTGATGAACAATTAGCAGATCTCATAAAGCATATCCCCCTACGCCCCCTGCTTGCAGGCGAGGAGGGGATTCGTATATCACTTGCAGGGGCACAGGAAAAACTGGCTCTTTTCTATAAAGATCCTGTATTTTATATCCCGCTGAATGGCGCTCCAAGCAACTATATTTTAAAACCGGGTATGGCTCATTTTCAGTTTTCCATTCAAAATGAATATTTCTGTATGATGCTTGCAGGCGATCTTAATCTAAATGTCCCGCCTGTTTCAATTGTTAGAAAAGGGACTCAAGAAGTTCTGTTAATCAAAAGGTATGACAGAATTTTGGATAATGATGTGCTCAATCGTCTTCACCAGGAAGATTTCTGTCAGGCTTTGGGACTTTCTCATGAGTTGAAGTATCAGGCAGATGGTGGCCCTGGTTTGCAAGCATGCTTTGATGCCATCCGGTCATATTCTGCTAATCCGATTAAAGATCTTCAGCAACTGATGCAATGGGTATTCTTTAATTATTTGATAGGAAATATGGATGCTCACGCAAAAAATTTGTCTTTTATTTATCAGGGGAGACAAATCAGGTTAGCTCCTTTTTATGACTTGATGTGTACAAATATATATGAAGATCTGTCACAAAAGTTCGCAATGAAAATAGGGGGTGAAAACAGACCGGAATGGATTATGAACAGACACTGGAAAAGGTTTGGAGAGGAGATAGAAATCAGCTATCCTGTTCTCGAGAAACGATTATCCGAGTTTTGTATTAAATTGGTTAATATAATTGATGTCACTTATACGAATTTTATTGATGGATATAAACGAAACAACCTATTGGAAAATATCATCATTGCTATCAAGGAAAGAGCAAATAGAACACTTAAACAATTCGATTAGTTTCTAAACAATAACATGCTGACGGGCGAGCCGCAGATGTTGACGTTTTGGAGGAAAAATTCTGCTGCAATTTTTAAAAATAGTGACTTTAATGATTATTGTTTCATTTTTATCAATTCAATGACTTCTGGCGAAATTCAAGAAATGGATTAGAAAAAATATGGAGAATCCGTAATGAAAGCTGAACTTAAAAAACACATAAAAGAGAAAGTTGTTTTAGATACGCGTTCTTCCTGGATTTATATCGGCATTCTTGATCAAGTGACTGGACACTGCGCAGTGTTGACTGATGTAGATGTGCATGACAACACAGATACTGCTACATCTAAAGATCGTTATGTGTTTGAGAGCCGTGATACCGGGATTAAGACGAATCGGGACAGAGTTTTTGTCAGTATTGATTATATTGTCAGTTTTTCATTATTGAAAGATATTAAAAATTTTTAAATAGACAAGTGAAGGAAACCTAGGATGGCAGTGGATATATCCCGTTTTATTAAAATATTAAAACATGAAGTGGCACAATACCAGGTGCCGGTGGTGGATCTTTTGGCGGTTCAGACCCGGTCGCCTTTCAAGGTATTGGTGGCAACAATTCTATCGGCAAGGACCAAGGATGAGGTGACGGCTGCTGCATCTGAGAGGCTTTTCAAGGTAGCACCGGATGTCGAAGGCCTGGACAGGCTCTCCCGGGAAAAGATCCAGGAATTGATTTTCCCGGTGGGATTTTACAAATCAAAGGCCGGATACCTGTCCAGACTTCCTAAAGCAATGGAAGTCTTTGGCGGAAAGGTTCCCAAGATTATTGACGATTTGGTGACGCTGCCCGGGGTGGGTCGGAAAACCGCGAATCTGGTGAGATCTGTCGCCTTTGACCTGGATGCCATTTGTGTGGATACCCATGTCCACCGAATCATGAATATCTGGGGTTATGTCAAAACCAAAACCCCTTTAGAGACTGAACAGGCCTTGCGGAGGAAACTACCCAGAAAGCATTGGAAAGAGGTGAATGGAATACTCGTGGCATTCGGCCAGGGAATATGTCGCCCGGTGGCTCCTCACTGTGACCGATGCGTGCTTTCCAGGCATTGCTCTAAAAAGGGGGTCACACCCAGAAAAATTAAACCGGGAAGGTCATGAAGCGTTTTTTTTTATTTTTTCCAGGGGTTTTCCTGTTATTATTTTTTTTATGGCTATGGGTGGGGCCCATGCCCTGTTTGTTTGCCGCAGACAGCAGGGTTCGGATTCTGTTTCTTGGGGATTCCATTTCCGCCGGCCTGGGGGGTGAACCGGAATATGCCTATCCTGCGCTGATTCACGATATGCTCAAAGACAAGGGGG
>QMMT01000298.1 GCA_003647385.1 Deltaproteobacteria bacterium | reverse complement strand
CCGTCCCAGTGACCCCCAAAAATTTATTGAAGTTGACCGGGACAAGGCCCTGAAAGCCGGGATTTCCCTCAATGATATGTACACCACCATCGGCGCATTTTTAGGAGGGGCCTACGTCAACGACTTCAACCGCTTTGGCCGGCTTTACAAGGCCTATATTCAGGCAGAGCCGGAATACAGAGAGGATGAGAAAAAAATCGGTCTGTTTTTTATCAAAAACGGGGAGGGAAAATCTGTCCCCCTCTCGGCTTTTGTCACAGTCCGAGAAGTATATGGCGCCGACTACACCAATCGGTTTAATCTGCTCAGGGCCACCGAGTTAAGCGGGGGTCCTGCCAAGGGATATACATCGGACCAGGCCCTGACGGCCCTGGAAGAGGTTGCAGCAGATGTGCTTCCCGACGACATGACCTACTCCTGGAGCAATATGTCCTACCAGGAAAAAAAAGCAGCGGGTTCCGGTTCAACGGTTTTTGTTTTTTCCCTTCTCTTTGTCTTCCTGATTCTGGCAGCCCAATATGAAAGCTGGTCTCTACCCTTCAGTATCCTTCTGGGAACCCCCTTTGCCATTTTTGGTGCATTCCTGGCCGTCCTTGTGGCCCGGCGCTACGATCTGGCCTACGAAAATAATATCTTTGCCCAGATTTCCCTGGTAATGCTCATTGGTATGGCAGCCAAGAATGCCATCCTCATTGTGGAGTATGCCAATGAAAAATTCCAGGAAGGATTGTCTCTCTATGATTCCGCCCTTGAAGCGGCCAGATTGCGGTTCAGGCCGATTCTCATGACAGCTTTTTCTTTTATCCTGGGCATTTTGCCCCTGGTGATTGCAACCGGAGCAGGCGCACAGGCCAGAAAGGTAATGGGAATGTCCCTTTTGGGGGGAATGGCCCTGGCAACCCTTCTGGGTGTATTTTTCTACCCCATGCTGTTTATTTTTATTGGTAAGATCGGCCGGTACGAAAAAAAACGTGAGCAAAAAAAAGAGGCTTAAATGATGAACTTTAAAAAATATTCTCCCGGGATCATGGCAGTCATTCTTTTCCTCTCCCTTTTTTTCCATGGTTGTACCACCGTTGGGCCTGATTTTAAGGCCCCAAAGGTCGAAACACCGGATCAATTTCACCATACCCTTAAAGGAGAGGCAAAAACCATCAGTGACCTGAAATGGTGGAAGTTATTTGAAGACCCCATTTTATTTCAACTGGTCAACACTGCCCTTGAAAATAATAAAACAGTCAAGATGGCCCTTAGCAGTATTGAACAATCAAGGGCTGAACTGGGTTTTTATAAAGCAGATGAATATCCTGCGATTGGGATTAGTGGCGGCCTGTCCACGGGAAATTTTTCCGGTGCCCGTTCACAGGATACCAACAGCAATGCCTACCTTGCGCCAATGCTGAACTGGGAACTGGATTTCTGGGGAAAATTTAAAAGATCCACCGAAGCTGCTAAACAAAGGCTTGCAGCTTCTGAATATGGGTTGAGAACGATTCAAATCGCTTTGATTACCGATGTGGTCAGTACCTATTATCTGTTGCTGGATTATCATCAGCGGCTGGCAATATCTAAAGAAACGTTTGTCTCCCGTTCGAAGAGCCTGGATATCATCCAGCAGCGCTTTGACAAAGGTATTATTCCGGAAATTGATGTAAACCAGGCCCAGATCCAAAAAGCAATCGCATCGGGCTCAATTCCCAAATATGAACGGTCTATCAGCAACGTTGAAAATGTCTTAAGTATTCTTATGGGGCAGCTCCCCCGGGAAATCCAGCAAGGAGAATCCTTGGCTCACCAGACAATACCGCCTTTTATTCCCGCTGCTATCCCTTCCCAACTGCTTGAACGAAGGCCTGAAATATTAGAGGCCATGGCCCAACTCAAAGCTCAGAATGAACAGATTGGTATTGCTGTTGCCGAACGGTTTCCAGCCATCAGTTTAACCGGTCTTCTCGGGGTTGCAAGCAGTGACCTGGGTGTCATCACCAGCAACGGGGGAATCTGGTCTGTGGGTGCCGGTTTGTTTGGCCCCCTCTACGATTTTGATAAGAGCAAACGTCGGGTGGATATTCAAACAGAACTGACGAAACAAGCAGTATACCGCTATGAAAATATCGTATTGATTGCCTTCACAGAAGTAGAGGATGCCCTGATTGAAATAGAGACCTATCAAAGGGAACTTGAATCGGTCCGACAAAAAGTGACGGCCGCTAAAAATGCCAATAGTCTTTCCATTGAACGTTATGATAAAGGGGTCAGCGATTACCTGGAAGTATTGGATTCCGAACGGACACTTTTTAGCGCCCAATTAGAACTTTCCGAACTAAAGCGAAATTATTTCAATTCCTATGTAAAATTGTATAAAGCACTTGGCGGCGGCTGGTTAGACAAATCTGAGGAAAAGGCTGATCAAGAGTAACACTTTCAGTCAATTCCTGTGCCGCTCGTTTTAATGTGTTTTTGGCTAAATCTATTGGGTTTGCAATGGGGGGATATAAACACCGTTTGTTTTTTTGAATCTTCTTTTTTTTTTACTTGACACCAATAGGCTTAAAAAATAGGTTGGAATATAGATTATTTCATCAAAAGCGTTGAACTGGAAAAGGATTGCTGCACATGGATATGAAAAGAGATTATTATGAAGATGTACAGCTTTTTACATCTCCTGTTGTGGTCTTCTGGTTTGCTGTATTGATCGGATCTCTTTATCTTTTCCCCCTGGTTGTGGATAATTATTATATCTATGTAGCCAATTATATCGCCATAAATATCATTGTAGCAGCAGGGTTAAATCTTCTGGTGGGATATACAGGGCAGATTTCTCTGGGCCATGCTGGTTTTTTTGCCATTGGCGCCTATGGAACGGTTGTTTTGATGGCAAAGGCGGGATTTCCATTCCTTTTAGCCCTGCCATGCGCCGCTTTTATTGCCGCCTTTTTCGGGTTCCTGCTGGGCCTGCCGGCGCTTCGACTTGAGGGGCCCTATCTTGCCATTGCAACACTGGGATTTGGATTAACCATTACCCAGATTATCGGGCGGATTGAACTTTTTGGCGGCAGGGATGGTCTCCATGCACCGGACATCACCATTGGTTCATGGGTTCTGGATACGGACAAAGAATTTTATTTTCTTTTGATCACCCTGACAATCTTTTTGCTGCTTTTTATGCGGAATCTGATCAAGACAAGGGTTGGCCGGGCATTTATTGCCATCAGGGACGCGGATATTGCCGCCCAGACCATGGGGGTGAATATCATTTATTATAAAACCCTTGCGTTTGCAGTCAGTGCATTTTATGCCGGCATTGCAGGGGGGTTGTATGCCTTTGTTTTAAAGTTTATTGAGCCGGAAATCTTTACCCTGCTGATGTCCATCATGTTTCTGGCCATGGTGGTGGTAGGGGGCTTAGGTTCCATGATGGGGGCCATTGTCGGTGCCACACTTCTTTGCTGGCTGGACTTAAAACTGCGCAACATTCTTGATATTCCCTATATCGGGGACTGGCTGGAACAGCTTTCCAAGCAATGGTTTACCCTCACGGGTGTTTCCAATATTCAATATATCGTATTTGGATCTATTATGATTGGGATTGTGCTGTTTGAACCCCTTGGACTCTATGGCGTATGGATTCGAACGAAAAAATACTGGCGAACCTGGCCGTTTTAATGGGAAGGTGTGAATGATTGATTTGATCCAGATGATTGTCAACGGTATTGCAGTGGGAAGCTCCTATGCATTGATGGGGCTTGCCATGGTCATTATTTATAAAACATCTGAAGTCCCGAATTTTGCCCAGGGTGAAATGGCCCTGATATCCTCTTATTTTGCCATGATGCTTTTAAGCTCTTTTAATATGTCTGTATATTCGGCTTTCCTTTTAACCTTTGTGTTTGCAATTTTGCTGGGATGTTTTCTGGAATTTGCCATTCTTCGGCGGGCAAAGGAACCCAATGTCCTGGGGATGATCGTTATCACTATTGGCATTAGTATGGTTCTTTTAGGGGTTGTTTCCTGGAAATTCGGTGCGGATCAGAAGACCATGCCCTTTCCCATCGGCCCCTCTGACAGCTTTATCATCGGGGATATTTTTATCAGCAAACTTGAAGTTCTGACATTGGTGGCAGCATTGTTACTAATGAGTGTTCTCTATTTG
>QMMT01000297.1 GCA_003647385.1 Deltaproteobacteria bacterium | reverse complement strand
TTGGGGTTCTTTTGGGGTCCACAGGAGAAGTTATTGCCAAAAAATACCTGCCCAAAGCCAAAATTAAATCCTATAAAGGCGGCGGCAGGATGATTGTCCAGGCTCTATTGGCCGGACATGTGGATGCCGGTGTAAATGATGACCTGGCAGTTCTCACTGTCCTTCCAGACTATCCGTACAAATCTGTTCGCCTTTTAAAAGAACGTTTGGGCCAGGGTAAGGATGCCCTGTCTTTTGCCGTTCGTCATGAGTCTGTAAACCTTTTGCAGTGGGTCAACCTGTACTTTTCAACCGTCCGATCCAATGGCGAATATGATAAAAATATTTCCTATTGGCTTAAAGGCATTCAGTGGAAAAAAGAACATTAAAGTGTAAATAAAATCAAATGATGGTGTGCATCTTTTATTTCTAGGTGCACACCCATAACAAAGAATGGATAATACCATGCTGAGTGATTTTAATTTCAGAGTTATATGGGAGTATCTGCCCCTGTTTCTAACCGGGGTCAGATCCACAGCTTTTATTGCCGTCGTATCCATTGCCCTTGCTCTTATAACCGGAATCATTGCCTGTGCCTGCAGAATTTCGGGTATCAAGTTTTTAAAGTATCCGGCCATTATATATATTGAGCTTATTCGGTCCACTCCTCTTCTGGTCCAGATCTATTTTCTTTATTTCGGACTTCCTACTTTGGGCATAAGAATTCCTGAGCTGCAGACTGGAATTTTCGCTTTGATGCTCAACTCGGGGGCTTATGTTGCAGAGATTATCCGGGCGGGAATCAATTCCGTTGACGAGGGACACATTGAGGCCGGGATCTCTTCGGGCTTGAACTATGTTCAGAGAATGCGATTTATCATTCTTCCCCAGGCCCTGGGGGTTACCATTCCCCCGCTGTTAGGCCAAAATATTGTCCTGGTCAAAGATTCAGCCCTGCTATCCCTTATTTCTGTCGTGGAATTAACCCGATCCGGTCAAACAATGACTTCCGAGCGGTTCATGCCGGCAGAAGCATTTTTAACCGTGGCTTTTTTCTATATGTGCATTTATTTCTGCTTAAAAGCTTTTGCAGACTGGTCCCAGCGGAAACTGATTTTCAGGGAGGTATATTAATTATGATGGCATTTTATTTTAGCCAGCTGGTGGATATCTTCCCGTTTTTTTTAAAAGGGTTGTGGATGACCAGTAAGATTGCTTTTATCAGCCTTGTGACCTGTACCCTGATTGGTTTGATTCTGGGGATTTTCAGATCCAGTAACAATATTATTTTAAAACGCCTTGTCGGAGTTTATGTCGCCTTTGTACGAGGAACTCCCTTTGTAGTCCAGATCTTTATCATTTTTTTCATTTTCCCTGAATGGGGAATTCAATTAGAGGCATTTTCCGCAGCTCTTCTGGCTATGGCCATCATGGGATCAGCCTTTATCTGTGAAATTATTGCAGGCGGGATAGCTGCCATTCCCAAAGGCCAGTGGGAGGCAGCCGCTTCATCCGGACTTACCCCGTTTCAGCAGCTTCGCCTGGTCGTTATACCCCAGGCCATGAAAATAATTTTACCCCCGTTAGTGGGCCAGTACGTCCTGTTGATTAAAGACACCTCAGTTGTATCGGTAATCGGTGTCATGGACCTGACCCGGGTGGGATGGGTGACAGTGGTAAGGATTCCCGAGGGACTCATGGTATTCTCACTGGTCGGGGCACTCTATTTTATGATCTCATACCCTCTGATCCTGCTGTCCAACTATCTGGAACAAAAAATGGCGGATTAATAATTTGGAAGGACTTAAAGAAACATGATTGAATTTAAAAATGTGAACAAATGGTATGGCAAGCTCCATGTATTGAATGATATCAACCTTGCAATACCCAAAGGCGAAGTGTTGGTAATCTGCGGTCCCAGTGGCTCTGGTAAATCTACCCTGATCCGGTGTATCAACCGTCTTGAACCCATCCAAAAAGGCGAAATCATCGTCAACAACGTTCCTGTCCATGACAAAACCACCAACTTGACCAAGCTTCGGGCAGATATTGGATTCGTTTTTCAGCAATTTCATCTTTATCCCCACATGACGGTGCTGGAAAATATCATGCTGGCACCAGTAAATGTGAAAAAGATTGCCAAGGCAGAGGCTAAAAAAATTGCCATGGAAAAGCTGGAACAGGTGGGGTTGACAGAGAAGTATGGTGTACACCCGGCCCAGCTGTCCGGTGGTCAGCAGCAGCGGGTAGCCATTGCCAGGGGACTTGCTATGTCTCCTGAAATCATGTTGTTTGATGAACCTACTTCCGCCCTTGATCCGGAGATGATTGGTGAGGTCCTGGATGTTATGGTCAATCTGGTATCCGAGGGTATGACCATGTGTGTGGTCACCCATGAAATGGGATTTGCTAGAAAAGTAGCCAATCGGGTTCTTTTTATGGATGAAGGTGCTATCGTAGAAACCGGGACGCCCAATGAATTTTTTGACAACCCGAAAACAGATCGGGCAGCCAGTTTTATCAGTATGATTCTGACCCATTAAAAAAAAGGTGTTTTCATGAAATTAGACCGCCTGCCCAGATTTAATCTGGCTGAATTTCCGACACCGGTTCAATATCTGGATCGTCTTACAAAAAAATATGATGGACCTGGAATCTACATAAAACGGGATGATGTGACGTCTCTCGGAATGGGTGGAAATAAAACCCGGAAGCTGGAATTTCTTATTGGAGAAGCCCTGACGCTTGGAAAAGACACGCTGGTTACTGCCGGCGGGATACAATCCAATCATTGTCGTTTGACTGCTGCTGCCGCAAGGAAAGCAGGACTTGAATGTCATCTGATCTTAAACGGCACTTCCCCGGAAATTGCCAAAGGGAATCTTTTGCTGGATAAACTTTTCGGGGCCAGAGTTCATTACTGTGAACGAAAAGATAGAGACAAAAAACTTTTCCAGGTGGCAGATGAGCTTGAAATCGCCGGAAATAAACCCTATGTGATTCCTGTTGGGGGCTCCAACAGCATTGGGGCTGTTGGCTATGTGAATGCAATGCAGGAACTTGCCCGGCAGCTGGTAGAATTGGATATCACACCTGATGCGATTGTCTTTGCAACCAGCTCCGGGGGCACACAGGCAGGCTTGACTCTGGGTGCAAAAATCAACGGATTCAAGGGTGATATTCTTGGGATAAGCATTGACCAGACCAAGACCGGCCCTGACCCTTTTCCCCCTGTCCTTGTCCAGATCACCAATGCCACAGCCCAGAGAATTGGTTCGGATATCCGAATGGCAGAATCAGATTTTTCCATTAATTGTGATTTTCTTGGAGCTGGATATGCCATGCCCGGGGAGCTTGAATTCAATGCAATCCAGGACCTCGCACTTCTTGAAGGTATCCTTTTGGGACCGGTATATACGGCTCGTGCCATGGGCGGACTGCTGGATCTTATTCAAAAAGGGTATTTTACGAAAGACCAGACCGTGTTGTTCTGGCACACCGGCGGCACGCCTGAATTATTTGCCTGGGAAGACCAGCTTCAGGCCGCCCAATACACTTAAGATTTCCCGAAAGGACATGCGGGGAATCTACAGGGGGTGCAGTTCTGGCACAGCCCTCCATGGCACAGCTTTGCAAGATCTCTTTTTCCAGGCCTTTCTCCGGCCATAAGCCGTGGCAGGATCAAGTCAAAAATGGTTATTTTATGATAGAGGCCGCAGGCAGGAAGCCCCATTATCGATGTGGTTTTATTATATCCTAGAAGAAACATGGCTCCCGGCAGAACAGCTGATGAATAATGTACCTCATCAAACCCTGCTTTTTCGATTGAAGCCCGGGTCACATCATCTGGATCAACTGACATGCCGCCGGTTGTGATAATAAGATCCGTATCTTTTTTCAGGTAAGATTTGACCTGCCTGGTTATTGTTTCCCTGTCATCCGGCAGAATGATACTCTCTTTCACCACAGCGCCAAGGGCGGTTGCCTTTTTTTCAACAATTGCCTGGAACCTGTCCTGAACCAGCCCTTTATACACTTCATTTCCTGTAATGATGAGTCTTATCTTTAAAGGACTAAACAGCCTGACTGAGAAGATGGGATAATGATCTTTTGCTGTTTTAACCGCTTTTTCAAGTTCTTTTTTTTCAATCACAAGAGGGATTGCCCGGGTGGCGGCAAGCGCCTGATTTTTCATAAC
>QMMT01000296.1 GCA_003647385.1 Deltaproteobacteria bacterium | reverse complement strand
TCTGTAGAGAGGGAAATCCCCTTTAAGTTGGATGGGAAAAGAAAGTTGATTCTGTCGTTGTTCAGGCCGGATTTTACCACTGCAAAAAGAATGACGGATACCATTAATGCATCCATCGGAGAGGGTGTTGCCAAAACAATTGATGCCAGTGCATTGAGTTTAAGAGTCCCGGAGAATATGTGGAAAAAGAATGTGGCCGAATTTATTGCCGATATTGAAACCCTTTCGGTTATCCCGGACACCATGGCTAAAGTTGTTATCAATGAAAAGACAGGGACTGTTGTGATTGGAAGTGGTGTCACCATCTCAAGTGTTGCCATTGCCCATGGGGATCTTTCTGTGACCATCAATGACGATCCTGAAGACAAAGCAACAGAAAGTGTCATGAATATGCCCGGAACATCAACAATTGGTGAACTTGTAAGGGGACTAAATTCCCTGGGTGTAAAACCCCAGGATTTAATCAGTATTTTGCAGAGTATAAAAGCCGCCGGAGCACTTCAGGCAGAACTCGTCATTTTATAGCAGTTTTTATAAGAGAGGTTTCATGGATATTGATCTTGTCAATCAGAACCTTGCCAAAGCAAATCAGGTCAAAATCAAAAAACAAACATCAGATATTGCCCGTAACACCCTCGAAGAAAAAGAATTAAAAGAGGCCTGTGCAGGGTTTGAAGCCATATTTTTAAATACAATGATAAAATCCATGCGTAAATCTTTGCCGGGAAATGCTCTTTTTAATCAATCCCATGGAATGGATATCTATAAATCAATGTATGATCAATACCTTTCCGATGAATTATCAAAGAGTAAAACATCCATAGGCGTCAAAGAATTTTTGTATGAGCAATTAAAAGATTCCATATAACCTCACTTTTGATCACCTTTGTGATCCCCCAATTTTTGACACTTCTCAAGAATAGTTTTATGGCATAAATGTTGCTGTTATATACAATAACAGTGCAAACAATCGGGAAAAGAGGAAAAAAACTCCTCTATTCTAGTAATCTTTTTTTTAGAATTTAAAAAAATGAAGGCAGATACCGATAAAACCAGAAGGAGAGTCAACATGGAAAAATTTGCCGATAAATTAGAGGATATGTTTCAAGAAAAGCTTTTAGTATATAAAGAGCTCAAAAAGGTCCTTGAACAAGAAAAAAACTATATCACTGATATAGATGTTGATTCTCTGTGGAAAATGACAGATAGAAAAAAACAACTTGCTTCAGAAATAGAGCAGATAAGAGGCAGGATTCTTTGTCTTCTTGAAGAGAACAACGTTTCTTTGAATATGAGGTTAAAAATTTTTAATTTATCCCATATTATTAATGGTCTGCCTTTGTCTCCAAATATAAAATCCGGTCTTAAAAAAGTTAAAGTAAAATTAGATATAATCAAAGAAGACCTGGCAGGCCTGGCAGCAGGGAATAAACAATATACCAATGAATACCTGTCAGTGATTAATGGTATCTTTGTAACGATTACAGGCTCTAAAAATAGAGAACTATATACCAATGCAGGTATGGTCTTGGAAGATAAAGCCAAAAAATATCTCATAAGAGCCGAGGTATAAAATGGCAGGTATAGGTTCCACGCTAAGCATCGCCAAAACAGCAATAGCTGCGCAGCAACACGGACTGGCTGTAACAGGCAATAATATTGCAAATGTAAACAACCCTGATTACAGTTTGCAGAATGCCGAACAGTTTAACCGGAGACCCGCTCTTTATGCAGGTTTTTTGTTCGGTACCGGTGTTAATACATCACAGATCAAGCAGAGTGTTGACAGTTTTCTTGAGAACAGGCTTACTGATGAGAAATCCACCCTGGCTGCCTTTGAAGAGACTGAAGCGTACATGAACATTCTTGAAGGATACTTTGATGAGAATTCCGATGCGAGTATCACTAGTATTATGGTTGAGTTCTGGAATTCATGGCATGACCTTTCCGACAATCCTCTTGGCTCATCTGAAAGGGTTGCTGTATATGAAAAAGGCCGCAATTTTGTGACCCGCCTTAACAAGGCAGATAGTGATCTTGCCAATATAACGACAGATATAAATAATGAGATTCACGGAACCCTTGATCAGATCAATTCCTTTTCCAGCCAGATAGCAGCGCTTAATGTTCAGATCACCGGCCTTGAGGCCAACAGATCGGCAAATGATTTAAGAGACCAGAGAAACGCCCTTTTGGACAAACTTGGAATGCTCATTAATATTGATACATTTGACCAGACCAATGGATCCATTATTGTCAATGCTGCCAACGGGTCAACCCTTGTAAACGGAGTTGATTATTATCATCTTACCAAGGCGGATGACAGGATCATGTGGCAGGGTTCATATGGGGCAGATATGGATATTACAGATAAGATATCCGGTGGAAAACTTGCCGGGTGGCTTGAAATGCGTGATGAAATTATTCCAAAATTTTCCAACGAACTGGATGTGCTGGCAAGAGAAATGATATGGGCAATGAATTATCAGCACTCCCAGGGGGCTGGTCTTGAGTATTTTACCGGCTCAATCACGGGGAACTATGAAACCGATCAAAGCGGTCTTTTTGCAAACTATGCTTTCGGTGATAAGATTGATTATACTCAGGATTTTACCATGTGGATGCAGGACAACTCCACAGTGGATACCCGATATACAAGAACACAGATTGATATGGGCATATCAGGGGCAGAAATTTCCAACTGGCGGGGTATCACACCCGGCCAGATTCAGTACAGATATAAACTCACGGTGATGGACAGTGCAATTCTTGGTGATAAGGAAGTAATCGAGACAGACGGGATCAATCTTGCAGAAGTCTGGTCTTCTCCTGTTGATTTGGCGGCAGCCCTGGATTCAGCCATAGCAGAACAGACCATTACTGTAAATGACGGCCCATCCGGCACACAGGTGATTGAAATCAAAGATACGGGCGGAGATGCTAAAAGATCTGCGGCATCAATTGCCGAGGCACTTTCAAAAATTGATGGTGTGGATGCCTATGCTTCAGAACTTTCAGCTGCCTTTGATGTATCAGGTATTGCCGATGCCGAAGATGGTGATGAAGTCCAGTTCTCTCTCTATGTGGAAGGCTTGGTTTATGACCAGAGATTTACAGTGGATTCAGATTTGGGAACTCTGCCCGAACAGTTTGAAAATGCCTTAAGAGATGCTGCTAACAGCATCAATGATATCAAGGCTGACCAGGACCTTTTTACCAGCGGACTTACCATTACAAGCAGTTCCGGGCGCACTTTGGGTATACAGGATTTTGAAGTCCTTGATAATGCAGGCGTCCAGCTGGATAATTTTTCAAATTTCAATGCCGGTGATACGCTTACCTTTACAATTGAATCTAATGGGTTTGGAGCATCAGGTGCGACTGCGACCGATATCTCAATTGTATTACCATCGAATATTGATGTCAGTGATCAGGCTGAACTGACAACAGCCTTTTACGATGAACTGGTTTCAGCACTTGCCGGGGAACCTTTTTCAGTGGAACATGATCCTTCAACCAATTCTATCATATTGAGGACCACAGACGGATCAGATCTCACGGTCAGGGACGGAGATAATACGTCTGGACCCGGTGCCAGTCTCAATATTACAGCGCTTTCCGGAACAGTTCAGTTCCCAGTGACCAATGCATTTTCATTCGATGGGTTAGGGGGTTTTGATACGTATAATGCTGATACTTTAAGTGCCGATACCATTGATTTTACAGGGCATGGTACCACTGAAACCATTGAGGAAGTAAGTAACGGTGGTGTGGTTGCCGGTGTCATTACCGGTACGGTTACTGTAATCATGGATCCGGGCATGTCCATCTATTCAACTGTTTCAGGGGCAGGTGGTCTGTTTAGCGACAACTGGGCAATAACAGGCAGTTCCATTATGACCCTTGGAGGTGAAAATGGATTTTCTGACTTTACAAATGTTGTCTCATTTGATGTGGATGGAATAGCCGTCAGCTATGATGTTGCCGCCGCAGGCCATACAACTGAACTGGAGTGGGCACAGGGCCTTGAAGCAGCACTTACAGGTGCTCTTCCAGTGGCTGCCTATACTGTTATCAGGAATGGTAAATCCGTATCCATTATTAAGAACAAAGACCTGGTCGATCCCATACAAATCACCAATTTTGTTGAGACAATAGATAACAATGCAACCCTTGCTG
>QMMT01000295.1 GCA_003647385.1 Deltaproteobacteria bacterium | reverse complement strand
GGTCAAGACAATGGAAAAAATTTCTTTGTCTTCCAGAATTTCATCAAAACATCGATTCATCTCCTCTGCAAACGCAAGATTTTGTTTGTTAGTGCCATTGCACATGTTAATAATTGCCACAGACTCGCTTTTTTCCCATTCAACAATTGCCATAATCACTCCTTGAAAACTAATATCCATTTTTGAAAACAAACAGTGTTATTTTAAATAAATTAAACAGCTGAATAATTCAAGTTTAAAACCTGATTCCCAAACAGATGACCGGAAAATTTCGCCAGAAAATCTAATTGACAAGCCTTGTTTTTTCTGACAAGCTCCGCAGTGATATAAAGAGTGAATTTAGACTGTAACATAACTTTTGAATCAGGAACTCGCCATGATTATTGGAATAGATGTTGGCGGCACAAATACGGATGCTGTTCTTTTAAGCAGTAGCAGTATTGAAAAAAAAATTAAAGTGCCCACAGACTCTGAAGACCTTTTCAATACGATTCTCTCAAGCTTTACACGGCTTTTGGATAATATTGATCCCAAAAAAATTCAACGGGTGGTTATTTCAACAACTCTTACAACCAACGCTATTGTCCAGCAAAACATGGATCCGATAGGAATGATTGTTTCAGCAGGCCCCGGGATTGATCCCAGAGTTTTTAGTACTGGAGAACACTATTATTGTGTCACAGGATCTATTAATCACAGGGGAAGAGAGAAAGCACCAATAAACAAGATGGAAATTGAAGATATTGCCAAACGTATGAAAAAAGCCGGCATTGAATATGTTGGCGTTGTCAGCAAATTCTGTGTTCGAAATCCCAGCCATGAAATGCTTATAAAAAGAATTTTAAATAAATATTTCAAAAAAGTATTTTTAGGGCATCATGTCTCGGGAAATCTTAATTTTCCCCGTCGAATTGCCACAACACATTTAAACGCGGCTGTGTTTTCCCTTCATAAATCTTTTTTTGAAGCTGTCAAACAATCTCTTGAGGAAATGGGGCTTATGGTTCCTATTCAAATTTTGAAAGCGGATGGCGGTACCATGACACTTGAATCTTCCATGTCTTTTCCAGGCCAGACCGTGCTGTCGGGGCCTGCCGCAAGTATTATGGGAGCCATACCCTATGCCCCGGAAAACCAGGATGCGATTGTGCTTGATATTGGCGGAACCACTACAGACATAGCCTTTCTGGTTAACAAAGCACCCTTATTAGAGCCGGTGGGAATCAGACGAGGCCAGTACAAAAGCCTGATCAGATCACTTCGAACCGAGTCAAAAGGCATTGGAGGAGACAGCGCTGTCAGGGTAAAAGACAAGGAATTGGTCATTGGCCCTGACCGGAAAGGACCTGCCATGGCTTTTGGCGGACAGGAGCCGACTCCGACAGATGCACTGGTTGTACTTGGCCTGATGGATGAAGGTGATCAGGAAAATGCTAAAGAAGGGATTCATAAAATTGCTGAACAACTTTGTGTAACAGATGAAGAAGCAGCCGATCAAATATTTAAAAAATGCTGCTCCGTTATACTGAAGAAGACCTTTGAAATGATTGACAAACTAAATTCTAAACCCGTTTATACTGTTCATGAATTTCTTGAAGGATATAAAATCAGCCCAAGAAAAATACTGCTGCTCGGAGGCCCTGCACCCTATTTTGCAAAAAAAATTGAAGAACTCTATCATATTGAAACAGATGCGGTGCCTGAATCTTCCGTAGCAAATGCCATTGGTGCAGCTCTTGCCAGAACCACCTGTGAAGTTTCTTTAAATGCAGATACGGAACTGGGTATTGTGACCGCCCATGAAGAAGATTTTGCAGAACCTATTTCAAAAACGTATTCTGACGATGATTTAGTTGAAACAGCATACACCCTCTTAAAAGAAAAAGCGGTGAATTCCGGTGCAGATCCGGACAATCTGGATGAAGTGGAAGTTGTTGAATTCCAAAAATTCAATATTGTACGAAATTTTTCACCCAGGGGTAAAATATTCAGAGCAAAAATGCAGCTCAAACCAGGGCTGATCAAAGGATTTGAAAAAGTTTTGCAATAATTTTGTGAGGTAATAATGTTAGAGGCATTAAATAAAACAGGTCTTGTATTCTTCCCTGCTTTTGACTGGGCCATAGATCCAACCCATCCTGAAAGAGAAGAAAGACTTCTTTATACCCAGGATCAGTTTACAGAGGAAGGCATCTTTGATATCAGCGGTATTATTGAATACAAACCTGATCTTGTTACACCCGATGATATCAGGCGGGCCCATTTCTGTGTTCCTGATGAAAAAACAATTACGACCCAATCCCATCTGATCAGTGCAGGAGGGGCTAAAGCCATTGCAGATGCTGTTTTAAATCATGAAGTAAAAAGCGGGTTTGCACTGGTTCGTCCTCCCGGGCACCATTCCATGAGAGTCTCCCATGGCGGCAGGGGGTTTTGCCACATCAATATCGAAGCCATTATGGTGGAATATATCCGATCACAGTTTGGTGTCAAAAAAATTGCCATAATTGATACAGACTGCCATCACGGGGATGGGACCAATGATATCTTCTGGCATGACCCTGATGTATTATTCATTTCCCTGCACCAGGACGGCAGGACCATGTATCCCGGATCAGGATTCCCAGATGAACTGGGGGGCCCCAATGCAAAAGGGTCTAATCTGAACATACCTCTGCCGCCAGGCACATCCACCGAAGGCTATCTTTACGTCATAAAAAATTGTGTCCTGCCTGTTTTAGAAGAATTCAAGCCGGATCTTATTGTTAATTCCGCCGGACAGGACAACCATTATACCGACCCCTTAACCAATATGAATTTTTCAGCTCAGGGGTATGCAGAATTAACGTCTCTTCTTAAACCCGATATTGCTGTTCTTGAAGGCGGATATTCTATTGAGGGCGCTCTTCCCTACGTAAACTTAGGCATTATCCTTGCCATGGCAGGACTTGATTATTCCGGTGTTGTTGAACCCGATTACAACCCTGAACGTCTAAGGCAAACCGTGAGCATCACTGACAAAATCAAAAAGACTACCAGCCTTGTTAATTCCTATTGGAATCAAAAAGACACACTGCGACAAAAAGCCGGAAGAATCGGTGATCTTGTGGTCAGACACCGGGAGGTTTTTTATGATACAGACAATATCTTTGAACGGCAAAAAGAAAAAGTGCGAATCTGTAGAGACTGTGGCGGCTGTTTTGAAATAGATTCCAAAGCGACACCAGGGCATCATATTCTTGCTGTCCATATCCCTATAAATGCATGTCATTCATGTAAAGAAACCGGGTACAGGTTTTTCGATCAGGCAGATGTTAATAAATTCGATAAAGTCTTTTTGCAGGATAGACCAAAAGACATTTATGAAATAAAATAACGTTGGATCAAAAAAAACATTACCAGAACCTTAAAACAAGATCCCTTGTGACTCAAGCCATAAGAGATTTTTTTACCGACAACCTTTATCTTGAAATAGAAACACCTGTTTTAAGCCCCTGCATTATTCCCGAAGCCCATATTGATCCTGTAACTGCAGAAGACCTATACCTTCAGGCTTCTCCTGAACTATGCATGAAACGAATGCTGTCAAAAGGATTTGATAAAATTTTTCAAATCTGTAAATGTTTTAGAAGAGATGAAAGAGGATCAAAACACCTGCCCGAACTTACCATGTTGGAATGGTATGCAAAAGATAATACCTATCTTGATTTAATGGATCAATGTGAAGGATTGATAAAATTTATTGCGGCAAGGCTCAGGCTTGAAAACCTGATCAGGTACCAGGATAAATCGATTTGCTTAAACCAACCCTGGCAAAAGATTACCGTCAAAGAGGCTTTTGACCGCTATGCGGATAAATCTTTAAAAAAAGCTTTGAATGATAACCGTTTTGATGAAATCTTAAGTTTTCAAATTGAGCCTTTTCTTGGCAATACAACACCTGCCTTTTTGTATGATTACCCGGAAAGCCTTGCCTCGCTGGCAAAACTGTTACCGAGCAGCTATCAGTATGCCCAGCGATTTGAATTCTATATGGCCGGTATTGAGCTTGCCAATGGATTCACAGAGCTAACTGACCCTGTTGAGCAAAAGTTAAGATTTGATGATGAAAACCGCATTCGGCAGTCTCAAAACAAGGCCTTGATCCCCTTACCTCACAAATTTCTAACAGATCTTAGAAAAATGCCGGATGCTGCCGGTATTGC
>QMMT01000294.1 GCA_003647385.1 Deltaproteobacteria bacterium | reverse complement strand
TGTGCATCCTCTTTATATGCCATCAAGCTTGCCTGTGAGCATCTTCACTTAAAAAAAGCAGATATCATGGTGGCCGGTGGTGTGTCCCGGCCGGACTCTCTTTATACCCAGATTGGATTTACACAGCTCCAGGCCCTGTCCCCTTCGGGCAGATGTTCTCCTTTTGATAAGGATGCAGACGGACTTGTTGTGGGAGAAGGAACCGGCATTGTTGTTTTGAAAAGGCTTGAAGATGCCATAAACAGTGGTGATAGAATCCATGCCGTTATCACCGGGGCCGGTGTATCCAATGATATTGAAGGAACCCTTGTGGGACCGGCAAAAGAAGGTCAGGTTCGGGCCATGATCCAGGCCTATAAACAGGCTTCATGGTCTCCTTTGGACATCCAGTACATGGAGTGTCATGGGTCTGGTACGCCGGTGGGGGATCAGGTGGAACTGTCCAGCATAAAGGGATTGCTTGATGCCTTTGGCTGTGACGGATTTAATAGCTCTGGCAAACATCTTTCAATCGGCTCTGTCAAATCAATGACCGGACATCTTCTCACTGCAGCAGGTGCGGCAGGATTTATAAAAACCATTCTTTCAATGAATGAGGGATTCTTACCGCCTTCCTTAAATTATTCAGCCCCTTCATCCAACAGTATTTTAAATCAGAGTCATATCAAGGTTCAAACCAGGGTTGAAGACTGGAACCCAGCGCTTCCCCACTCTACAAGAAAGGCCGGAATCAGTGCTTTTGGGTTTGGCGGTATCAATGCCCATCTTCTGATTGAAGAATTTAAAAAAACATCCACCCGGCATATTGTGAAAACCGAGGAACAACCGCTTATTGTTAAAAAAGAGATATTAAAAAAGCTGCCCTGTGCCATTGTTGGCATGGAAACCATTGCAAAGGATTGCAACTCTTTATCCCGGTTTAAGGATCTTATCTTTGACAAAGCAAAGTTGACGCCTGAACTCCCGGGATCAAGGTGGAGGAAAACCCAATCTAATGGTTTTAGAGGAAAACCGGGATTCTATCTGGATCATTTATCCACCTCACCGGGTGAATTTCATATTCCTCCCAATCAAATTGATGATATCCTGCCCCAGCATATTTTTCTTCTTAAAGCTGCCAAGGGGGCCTTGGAAGATGCCAGAATCAATCCAAGACCTATAGAAGGCGAACCCCAGCGGGACCATATCGGTTGAGCCATTGGAATAGAATTTGATTATGGTGCCACAGATTTTCATCTCAGGTGGAAAATCAATCATCTTGATGAAAAACTCAAAGATGCTGTTTCTCCACCGTTAACCTTTAACCGGACTTTGGGAGCTCTTGGCGGCATTGTGGCATCCCGCGTGGCAAGGGAATTCAAACTTGGGGGTCCCTGTTTCACCCTGTCTGCCGGAGCCGCTTCCGGAATCAAGGCCATTGAAACCGCTATTCATTCCTTAAGTGCTTATGAAACCGATGTTTTTATCTGCGGTGCCGTTGATCTTGCAGGGGATATCCGGCAATGTATTCTCAATGATAGTGCAAAGCCCCACATGGATCATGTGCTGCCTTCTGAAGGAGCTGCCGCCATTGTTTTAAAAAGACTGGACCAGGCCATTAAAGACAAAGACAGGATTTATGGTATTGTCACCGGTATTGCAGGTACCGGCAGCGGTACGATTCCAGGTGAAGCAGATCACGATTCAGAAAAATCGGAGGGCCTTTATACTCAATCTCTTGAAAATGCCCTCAAAAATTGCGGCACATCGTTAAAGGAGATCAATTTCTATGAAACCTGCGCTACAGGGATAAATCAGGATGACGCCACCGAGATTAAGGTACTGAATAAACTTTATTCAAACAACCCGGTGATTTCTCCCTGCCATGTCACATCGACTTCCTCTGTCATTGGAAATACCAGGGGTGCCTCTGCTTTATTCTCTGTGATTAAGACAGCACTTTGTCTTAATCACAGACTGATGCCATCAAATATGACAAAAGCTTCCGGGTTTGGAAAACTGGATAAAGAGCGATTTCACTTCACTGACATGCCTGTCCATTGGGAAAAACAGAAAAACAAAACAGGCCGAAAAGCCTGTGTTGCATCTATCACAATGGACGGCTGTTGTTCACATGTGATTCTTGAAGAATACATTCTTGAAAAAAATATGCAGGAAGATAACAATCAGGATCAGACGGCTGATCTCGTCCTTGACCCGAATCTGATTGCCAAAGGCAGTCTTGCAACATCCAATGCCCATGAAAAATTTCTTGAATTTTCCAAAAAAAACATGCAGCTCCTTGAAAAACAGTTTGAAACCCTGACCCAACTGGCCGGCAGTGTTATTCAAACCCGCGATGATCAACCCATACCTGCCATGAAGAATTTTGACATTGATTCTCAAACAAAACCGTCCGATCCTGTAACGTCTCCCTTTCTTGACAGGGACCAATGCCTTGAGTATGCCATTGGAAAAGCTGGGAATGTCCTGGGTAAAGAGTTTGAAATCATTGACACCTATCCTGTCAGGGTGAGACTCCCGGATGAGCCGTTAATGCTGGTGGACAGAATCATGGATATTGAAGGTGAAATGCTGTCCTTATCTTGTGGAAAAATCATTACCCAGCATGATGTTAAAAAAGATGCCTGGTACCTGGACGGTGGGAAAACCCCTGTTTCCATCTCCATTGAAGCGGGCCAGGCTGACTTGTTTTTATGCGCCTTTTTAGGAATCGACCATGTAGTAAAAGGTACTAGGAAATACAGACTCCTTGATGCCAGGGTCACCTTTCACAGGACATTGCCGAACGTCGGCGAAACCATTGAGTATCACATTGAGATTGACCGGTTTTTAAAACAAGGCGACGTCATCCTGTTCTTTTTCCATTATAAAGGGTATATTAACGGCCGGCTGCTGATTTCGATGCGGGATGGGTGTGCGGGTTTCTTTACTGAAGAAGAGGTTGAAAATTCAGGCGGTATTATCTTAAAGACCGAAGAATTAAAACAGATAAACACAGGGGTTAGATTTTATCCCCTTGTTCCGGTTAAAAAAGAAGCGTTTTCCGATGAAAAGATTGAGGCCTTGAGAAAGGGAAATCTTGGGATAGCCTTTGGAGAAAGCTTTGAACAGATACAGCTTGGAAAACTTCTCAAACTTCCCGGCGGCAGAATGCACCTTATTGACAGGGTTCTTGAATTTGATCCCACGGGCGGCAGGTTCAGCCTCGGTTCCATTACTGCCGAGGCGGATATCCATCCGGATGACTGGTTTTTACGGTGCCACTTTATTGATGACAAGGTGATGCCCGGAACTCTCATGTATGAATGCTGTGCCCATACCTTAAGAGTGTTTACCCAGCGAATGGGATGGGTCAGTGACCGGGATGATGTCTTTTATGATGTTGTGCCAAACAATGAGAGTGATTTAAAATGCCGGGGACCTGTGACACCTGACACAAAAAAGGTCCGGTATGAGATAGAAATAAAAGAGATGGGATATGAACCGGAGCCATACGTAATAGCTGATGCGCATATGTTTTCCGATGATTTGAGAATTGTTTTGTACAAAGATATGGGAATTAAAATCATGGGCCTGACAAAGAGTGACCTTAACTCTTTCTGGAGAAAAAAATGAAATATTCAAATGTATTTATCGAATCCTTTGGATATGAACTTGCCCCCAATATAGTGACCTCTACTGATTTGGAAAAAAAACTTGCTCCTTTCTTTAAAAAAATGGGATTTGGCCCCGGACAGATTGAAGGTCTGACCGGTATAAAAGAGAGAAGATACTGGGATAAAGACCACACCCTTGCCGAACATGCAGCCATTGCCGGGCAAAGAGCCCTTGATGAGGCCGAAGTCTCCCCTGATCAGATTGGTGCCCTTGTATATTGCGGGGTTGGCCAGGACGGATTTGAACCCGCCACGTCCTGCTCCGTGGCGGATCAGTTGAATATTGGAAATGACGCTCATATTTATGATGTGAAAAGCGCTTGCTTAGGCGTCATTACCGGGATTGTCAATATCGCCAATGAAATTGAACTGGGCAATATTCAGGCAGGTCTTGTGGTCTCCTGTGAAACCTCTCGACAAATTGTTGAATCAACCATTAATGAAATCAACACCCATAAAAGCCTTGAATTTTATAAAGAAGCGATTGCCACAATGACCGGTGGTTCCGGAGCGGCTGCCGTCCTCTTGACCAATGGAACCATTGGCAACCC
>QMMT01000293.1 GCA_003647385.1 Deltaproteobacteria bacterium | reverse complement strand
CGGGAAAACCCGGTGCCTACAGGGCGGTAAGTTTCCTTAAACCTCATTTTCAACTGGATGAACTGGCTGTCTCCCTGCGTTTGGTGTCTGAACTTCCGCCACCGGCACAAGGATAGGAAAAAGTGTTTGTTTAATTGAATTATGAAGGATCATGTTAATCTAACAGCATCGATACTGGACAGGCTTCTGGATTCTGACCCCAAACTGAGTTCGGAACCTGCCCAGTACCGTGTTGTATCTGAGCGACAGATACTGGAAAGTATTGTCAGGGACATAGAGAATCTTTTGAATACACGGTGCAGTCCCATTGAGCTGCCGGGTACTTTTAACAGCCTCAAGGGATCTCTTATCCGGTATGGTCTTAAAGATTCTTCCACGGAGAACCCTGAAAGTACCCTGGTAAGGCAGAAATTGTGTGTGGAAATTGAGAAAACCATATCGAATTTTGAACCTCGCCTGAGAAAACCGATTGTTCGGATTGAAAGTCAGGCCGGTAAAAAAAGGGAACTGTTTTTCAGAATTTCCGGAATACTGGCTGTTGAGCCTCTGGCTGAGCCGGTTTCTTTTGATACTTTTTTTGACCTTAACCGGGGACGGTATGTCATTTCAAAATAAAAGTGAGTTTTAACCCCTTGTCATGGATGATAAATTATTAAATTATTACGAGCGTGAACTGACATTTGTCCGGGAAATGGGCGAGCAGTTTGCCGCAAAATATCCCAAAATTGCAGGGCGGCTTCTTCTGGAACCGGATAAGTGTGAAGATCCTCATACGGAAAGACTGATTGAGGCATTTGCCTTTATCAGCGGAAGAATCCATAAAAAAATTGATGATGATTTTCCTGAAATAACACAATCGCTTATGGGGATAACATATCCCCATTATAACAATCCTATCCCCTCAATGACCATGGTGAGATTTGATCCTATAAACAAGAGTATCACTGAAAAAGGATTTGAAATTGAAGAGGGGGTTCCCCTTTTTTCCAAACCGGTCAAAAATGTTCCCTGTCAGTTTTCCCTTTGCCAGCCTGTATCCATCTGGCCCATTAAGGTTCAAAAAGCTTTTCTTGACGGTCCCGGCCCGGTTGTTAAGAAAGCTGTCCAAACCATTGCCATTGAACTTGAAACAGTCAATGATATCGATTTTGGGGAAATTTTATGTAAAAATATACGGTTTTTCCTCAATGGTCAGCATCAGCATGTATTTAATCTTTACGAACTTATTTTCAACAATATCTGCCATCTGGAATTTTCATACACAAGTCCCCATGGGAGTATTGAGATAATTCCTCTGGATGCAGACTGTATTCACCCGGTGGGGTTTGAATCCCACGAAAAAATGCTCCCCTATTCAAAAAGATCGTTTCCCGGATATCTTCTTTTGTTTGAGTATTTCACTTTCCCTGAAAAATTTTTATTTTTTGATTTATCCGGGTTTGAAAAATTAAAAGGAAAACAAATCGGTACGTCCCTGACCGTAAAAATATATTTGGACAAGTCCTTAAAAAAGGATGTGCTTGTCAACCAGGATACCTTTGCCTTAAATGCTGCTCCGGCAGTAAACCTGTTTAAAAAAATAGCCGAACCGTTACGGGTGGAACAGCGAAAGACTGAATACAGGGTGATCCCTGATTTAAGACGGGGTAATGCTATCGAGGTCAATACGATTGACCAGGTCAGGCCGGCGTCTGTTTCCAGTAAAACCGTCAAGGAATACAGGCCTTTTTATTCTATTCGCCACCATCTTTCAAATGATGATGCCAAGGGAGCAAAGGTTTTCTGGCATAATCAACGAAGGCCCTCAGGCAGGCAGGGCGACAAGGGTACGGAAGTATATCTTTCTTTTTCAGACTTGAATATGGCCCCTGCAGATCCTGGAGTCGATATCCTGACGATCCATTTGACCTGTACCAACAGGGATCTTCCTGCCAGGCTTCCCTTTGGGGATGCCCGGGGAGACTTTACCATGGAACTTGCAGCACCTGTAGAGAAAATTTTGTGTATGATTAAGCCCACTCCCACCCGGAGACCATTTCTAGGTGGTGATTTGCAGTGGCGACTTATTTCTCATTTGTCTTTGAATTATATTTCTATTGTGGAAGGCGGCGAAGACGCTTTAAAAGAGATCCTTAAACTGTATGATTTTGAAAATTCACCCTCCACAAATCAGCAGATCAGCGGAATTGTTTCTTTAAAGTCCCGTCATATCACAAAGCGGATTAAGCAGTCTTTCTGCAGAGGCGTTGAGATTACCCTTACCCTGGACGAAGACAAATTTGTGGGCTCCGGGCTATATTTGTTTGCTTCGATTTTGGAGCGGTTCCTTGCCCAGTATATTTCAGTCAATTCATTTTCCCAGCTTGTTGTGAAAACCATTCAGAGAGAAGAGGAATTAAAAAGGTGGCTTCCGAGAAGCGGCAATCAGATCCTGGCATAGAAACACAGCTTTATAATGAATTTTATGAGTTTTCATTTTTCAAGGCTGTGGAACTTCTTGAAAAATTTGCTCAGGGCAAAAAAAAACTGGGTCAAACTCTGGAACCGGGAAAAGAACCTGTCCGTTTTTCAGTTAAACCCGGGTTTAACTTTCCGGCAAGCGATATTGCGGGCTTAAGCAGGAGCAGTGACACCGAATACGCCAAGATGGAAGTGGCGTTTATGGGGCTTATCGGGCCTTCCGGTCTTCTGCCTAACTGGTACAATGAACTTGCCATAGAAAGACAAAAGAACAAGGATCATGCATTCGTAGACTTTCTTGATATTTTTCACCACAGACTGATTTCTCTTTTTTATCTTGCATGGAAAAAACACAGATTTCCTGAAACTTACGAGCCAGGGGCCAAAGACCGGTTGTCCAGATATGTCTTGAGCCTGGCTGGACTCGGCACCTCAGGAATGGTAGGAATGCTGGGTCTTCCCAGAGAATCTCTTACCTTTTACAGTGGACTTCTTTCCCTGCCGATGGCGTCAGCAGCCAGTATAGAAGCAGCCATTAAGTATTTTTCAGGCGCAAAAACAACCGTTGATCAGTTTGTCCAAAGAGATGTTCCTTTGGAAAAAGACGACTGTACAAGTCTTGGCTCAGCCAATGCAAGCCTTGGCAGTGATGCAGTCTGTGGAACTATGATTACGGAATGTCAGACCAAATTCAGGGTGAATCTGGGGCCGATGGGTTATCAGGCCTATAAACGGTTTATGCCTGTGGGAGATTTACTCTTTCCTGTTTTTTCTCTGATCCGGTATATGGTGGGGATTGAATTCGAGTTTGAAATCAGGATTTTTCTTGCAAAAGAGGAAGTTCCCATGTGTGTTCTCGGTGACGAAGGCCCCGGCAAAACGTTTTTAGGATGGACCACCTGGGCATCAACACCCGGGTATGATTTTCATGACAATCAGCATATTACATTTCAGGAGATCGATCTTACGCAGGTGAAAAAACCAACAACACACCAACCTTAATTTAAAAAGGAGTTAAAATGTCTGTATCAAATCTTAAATCTCTTATTGGTAAATTGAATACTGCCTGCCGAAAAACTCTGGAGTCCTCTGCAGGCCTGTGTCTATCCCACACCCATTATGATGTGGAATTGGAGCATTTTTTCTTAAAACTCCTTGATATCCAGAATACGGATTTTCATAAAATTTTAAATTATTTTGAAATAAATGAGTCCCATCTTATCCGGGATCTCACAGATGTCATTGAAAAATTTAAGACCGGGAATGCAAGAACACCTGCACTTTCTCCCAGAATCCCAAAGATGATCAAGGAGGCCTGGCTTTTGGCATCAGTTGATTTTTCAGCGTCGACTGTTCGGTCCGGCCATATTCTTCTATCCCTTTTATCCAGCCAGGAATCGGCAAGAAGCCTATACTCCGATTCTTCTTTATTTGAGAAAATTTCTGTCGAAACTTTGGAAGGTTCTTTTTTAGAGTTAACATCCGGATCTATTGAGGAACAAGAAGAGGGAGCCCGTGCCGGAAGTCCTTCTGAAGATACAGCGGTCCTGCCGGGAGGCCAGGGCGTTGGACAGGCGCTTGCACAATATACCATCAATCTTACTCAAAAGGCCCAAAAGGGTGAAATCGATCCTGTTTTGGGACGGGATTTTGAAATTCGTCAGATGGTGGACATCCTGATACGCCGCCGGCAGAACAATCCCATCCTTACCGGTGAGGCCGGGGTGGGGAAAACAGCTGTTGTTGAGGGGTTTGCCTTGAGG
>QMMT01000292.1 GCA_003647385.1 Deltaproteobacteria bacterium | reverse complement strand
CCCCAGACATTGGTCATTACCACCGAAGGTTTTGATACTTTTGTCCGTATGAACCGTTTGACGGAAATGGTGCTGGAGGACTTGCCCGATGAAATTATTGCACAACGGTTTATGGCAGCTGATTTTCCTGAAACACTACGATTTCAACTGGCTTCATACCTTGACACTGTTCATTATCCGTTAGCGGTTCGTTCGTCGAGCCTTCTGGAAGATGCCAGGTTCAAACCCTATGCCGGCTTATATAAAACATTTTTCTTAGCCAATGACCATGATGATATCGATTGCCGATTAGACCAGCTTATCAACGCAATTAAAATGGTCTATGCCTCTACCTATTTTAAAGCGCCTAAAGCCTTTTCTACAAGGGTTGGGAACCGGATAGAAAGTGAAAAAATGGCCGTGATTATCCAGCAGGTAGTCGGCAGCCGTTACGACAATCTCTTTTACCCTGCAATTTCAGGTGTGGCCCAGTCAAAAAATTACTACCCATTTTCCAAGATGAAACCGGAAGACGGCATCGTTAATATCGCAATGGGTTTGGGCAAGGCTGTAATGGAAGGTGAAAGGAGCTTACGATTTTCACCCAGATTTCCTGAAATTTTACCCCAGCGATCAAGTGTTAAAGATATCCTGGAAAATGCTCAGCAATATTTCTATACACTGAAAATGGGTGAACCGACCTGCCTCATTGAAATTAATGAAGCAATAACTCTTACAAAACGTGATATTCATGATGCTGTAAATGATTATCCTGTCAGGTTGCTATCCAGCACCTATCATCCTGCCGACAATCGAATTCGGGATGTATATTCTTCATCAGGTTATCCAGTGGTAACGTTTGCTTCCATGCTGAAACACAGGATCTTTCCAATATCAGAGCTGATAACCGTATTGCTGGAATTAGGCAGCAAAGAGCTTGGGTGTCCGGTGGAAATAGAATTTGCTTTAGATTTTTCTCCTGTAAAGGATGTGAACGCACGGTTTGCCGTGTTACAGATACGTCCGATGAGTGCCCGGGAGGAGATGCTGGATGTTGAAATTTTTGATGACGACCGCAACCTGGCATTCTGCATTTCCCATATGGCGCTGGGAAATACAATTAATAGTGAGATGAAAGACATTGTGTATGTAAAACCGGAATCTTTTGACCCTGCGAAAACGGCAGATATAGCAAAACAGATTTCTAAAATCAATGCATCCCTGATGAAAGAGAATAGAAAATATGTACTCATCGGACCCGGGCGATGGGGATCGGCCGATCACTGGCTGGGTATTCCGGTCACCTGGGCTGATATATGCGGTGTCGGTGCTATTGTTGAAACCATTCATCCGCTGATCCATGCCGAACCGTCACACGGTTCCCATTTTTTTCATAACATTGCTGCTCTGGGCATCAATTATCTTAATGTCAATGACCGACACATCGACCATATGGATTTCGAGCGTCTTGCCGGTTTTCACAAGGTTCATGAAACGCCGGATGTCATTCATGCCGCCACCCCGCGTCCACTCGCTCTTAAAGTGGATGGAAGCAAAGGGATCTGTGTTATCTTTGAAACACCGATCTGTCCAATCAAAAAATTTAAGGAGCTTTGTCATTGAACTTGAATGTTAAATTATACGGAATGCTGAGCCGCTCTTTTGACGACTATGATCATTCGAAAGGGTTTGATGTTGTTATGTCAAAAGGGGCATCCATTCATGACCTTCTAATTCATCTTGATCTTCAAAATGAGAGTGTGGGAATGATTTCCATGAATGACAAGCCGATTAAAAAGGAAAGCAGAATGAAAGACAATGCCTGGATAAAGATTTTTCAACCCATTTTTGGAGGATAGTTTTTATAAAGAGGAGTCAAAAAAATATGTTTCACCTCTGATACTTCAGGGTTTCGTTCTCTTTATGTCAGTCTGTATTTTTTTAACTTTCTTGCAATGGTGGACTGGTTCAACTTGAATATTTTTGCAGCTTTTGACTGGGTGGAATATTTATCCATGATGTTTTTTAAAATCTTTTTTTCAAATGCTTCCACCATTTCATGGAAGGATAATTCCTTGTCCCATAAATCTTCAAAAAGAGGTTCATCCTTTGTTGAGTCAATGATTTTTTTTGGGAGATCTTTGTATTCAATGGTTTTGTTTTCATTGAGCACGACAAGCCGCTCACATATATTGATAAGTTCTCTGACATTACCCGGAAAAGAATAGGCCTCCAAAGCATCTGCTGCAGTGCTTTTAAGTGTGATGGTTCCTTTGATATCATATTTTTTTGAAAAATAATGAATATAATGGGAAATCAAAGGAAGAATACAGTCTATTCTCTCTCTGAGCTTTGGCAGGTCAATTGGAATGACATTGAGCCTGTAATAAAGATCCTGCCGAAATGTTTTTTTGGCAACCATGGCCTTAAGATCCTGACTTGTGGCTGCAATGATGCGGACATTTATCTTTTTCCCTGTGGTTTCCCCAAGCCTGCTGAGATAACCGTCTTCAAGAAATCGTAACAGCTTTACCTGGGAAGAAAGGGGGAGCTCTGCAACTTCATCAAGAAAAAGTATACCATTGTCTGCCATTTCAAATCTTCCTGGTTTGCCTCTATCTGCGCCGGTAAATGCCCCTTTTTTATAACCGAAAAGCTCGCTTTCAACCAAAGAATCCGGGATGGCACCGCAGTTAAGTTTTATCATGGGCTTGTCCCGGCGTTTTGAGTGATAGTGAATCATATCTGCAATCACCCCTTTTCCGGTACCGGATTCACCTAAGATGAGGATCGTGGAATCCACTCTGCTGATTTTCAGAGTTTTTTCAAGAATGGTTTTAAAATTAAGGCTTTTGGCTATGATTTTTTTAGACTTTAATGCTTCCAACTGTATCTCCAGGAGATCTTCCTCAAGCTCAGATTTCAGAGCCTGTTTTTCATCAATTTGTTTTTTAAGCACTTCAATTTGTGTAATATCCCTTTCATTAACCACTACCCTGAATAATTGTCCCTCTTTATCAAATACCGGGGTAGCTGTAAGCAAAAGTTTTTTTCCGTGTTTGGTGTTCTGGATAATGGTTTCTTTTTTCTGGGATTTTAAAACCTTTAATGTGACGGAGCGGTCTATAATTCCTTTATCAACAAGTTCCTGCATTGATTTGCCTATACATAGTTCGGCATTAACTCCGGTCAGTTGCTCTGAAGCTGGATTGATTCGTATAATCTTTCCCTGGCCGTCACAAATCCAGAAACCGTCATGGCTTGAATTGATGATGGTGTCAAGCTCCATGGATATTTCTTGATAAGATCTCATTTTTTTATTATTCATCATTATACCTTTGGATTAAAAAGTATTTTATGCACTATTGCATATGTATTTTTGCATAAAATATGCAATAGTGCATAGAATATGCGATTATTTTTGATTAATCAAGGGAAAACAGCTGAATATGGCAATGGTACACTAATTGCTTTTTCAATATTCTAAGTTTAAAAACCGTTTTTTATATTAGGACAATATTGCAACAATTAATCCGTCAGGAGATGAATGATGTCACAATTGAGTAAGGATTTGTTAGAACGAAGAGCAAAAAATATCCCCCAGGGCCCGTTTAATACAACCCTGGCCTTTATCAAGGATGCCAAAGGAGCCAGCATGGTTGATGTGGAAGGAAAAAAGTTTATCGACTTTGCAGGGGGAATCGGTGTAAACAATGTGGGTCACAGCCATCCGAAAGTTGTTCAGGCCATAAAGGATCAGGCCGACTCTTTCATTCACACCTGCTTTCACGTTGCCATGTATGAATCCTATGTAGAGCTTGCAGAAAAGTTAAATGATCTGGCACCAGGGGATTTTGAAAAAATGACTATGTTTGCCAACTCAGGGGCCGAGGCTGTTGAAAATGCAGTAAAGATTGCCCGTTATGCCACCAAAAGAAGCGGCATTATCTGTTTTGAGAATGCATTTCACGGCAGGACTCAGCTTGCCATGAGCCTTACCAGTAAAGTAAAGCCCTATAAATTTAATTTCGGACCCTTTGTACCGGAAATTTACAGGATGCCCTATGCTTATTGCTATCGGTGCCCGTTCAATCTTAAATACCCCTCCTGTGACGCAGCCTGTGCCGACTATCTTGAAGATTTTTTCATCGGTAATGTTGCGCCGGAGAATACAGCAGCAGTGATTGCAGAACCGATCCAGGGAGAAGGTGGATTTGTAACGCCGCCGCCTGAATATTTTCCAAAGCTTCAAAAGATTTG
>QMMT01000291.1 GCA_003647385.1 Deltaproteobacteria bacterium | reverse complement strand
TTATTAATCGGATCATTAAAAATAAAATTATTAATCTTTTACAATAAATTTAAGGAAAGATTATGGGTAAAAATGTAGTCGAAAAAATTGATGATCAGGTGAAAATTCAAACCATTCTGGTAAGCGTGTCTGATAAATCCGGTCTGGAATCTTTTATTCCCGGGCTCCTTGAGTTAAACCCGAAAATTCTGATTCTGTCAACCGGTGGGACATATGGTAAAATAAAAGAGATTCTGGGTAAAAAAGCAGATACTTGCTTAAAACAGGTATCAGACTATACCGGTCAGCCGGAAACCCAGGGAGGACTTGTCAAAACCCTTGATTTTAAAATTTATCTGGGTCTTTTGACAGAGACTTACAATGACGACCATCAGGAAGATTTAAAAAGGACAAGCGCCCTTGCCATTGATATGGTGGTGGTGAACCTTTATCCTTTTAGTGAAACCATTTCCAAACAGGGTGTGAGCGTCGAAGATGCCAGGGGTAATATTGATATTGGCGGTCCCACCATGATACGGGCATCGGCTAAAAATTTCATCCGGGTAGCATCGGTGGTTGATCCTTTAAGCTATCCTTTAATTTTAGAAAATCTTAAGGCCAATAACGGTTCTTTATCCCTTGGGGACAGGTTTGGGCTTGCTCAAAAAGCCTTTGAGCATACAGCAGACTATGACAGAACCATCAGCAGTTATCTTGGCTCAAAATTGATAAATGATGTTAACTCATGCTATAAACCAGGAGAATAAGCCATGCCTAAAGATTTGAAGGAAATGTATAAAACAATTATGGATGATCATTTTACCCCGCAGCTGGAAGTGACTTTTGTGGATGGGGATAAAAGACAGGCGCTTTTTTATGAAAAGGTGTCATGGGTGATTGAAGGGGTGAACAAAGGATTAAGATATGGTGAAAATCCTGGACAGGAAGCAGCGCTTTACAAGCTTGTCAACGGGAACCTTGCCCTTGGTGATGCTCAGACGATTACCCCGGGAAAATACCTGGTGTCTGATATTGAATTGCTCCAGTCGGGGAAACATCCGGGTAAAACCAATCTCACCGATGCAGATAATGCCTTGAACATTTTAAGATATTTTACCGATACCCCCTGTGCTGTGATTGTCAAACATAACAACCCTTGTGGAGCTGCAAGAGCACAAAGCCTTGAAGAAGCGTATAATAAAGCTTATATGGCAGATCGTGTGGCTGCTTTTGGCGGCTGTATCGCCCTTAATAAAGCTGTGGACAAAGCTACGGCCCAGGCCATTGCCAACCAGTATGCAGAAGTTGTGGTGGCCCCGGAATTCGAAGATGGCGTCATCGACATCCTGGGTGCCCGGAAAAATTTAAGAGTGATCCGGATCAATAATATTGATAAACTTCAAAGTTTTATCGGTGAAAGGGTGATAGATTTTAAGACCCTCATGGACGGTGGTATGGTGGCTCAATGGTCTTTTGTCCCCCAGACACTGTCAGAAAAAGATTTTGTTGTGGCCTCCACCGAGTATAAGGGGAAAGCCTATAACATTAACCGTGAACCCACCGAGCATGAATTACAGGACTTGCTGTTCGGGTGGCTTGTGGAATCCGGGATTACCTCTAATTCAGTGATTTATGTGAAAGATAATGTCACAGTCGGGATTGGAACCGGTGAACAGGACAGGGTAGGGGTGGCGGAAATTGCCGTGGACAAGGCCTATCGAAAACTTGCTGACCGATATAGTTTTGAACAATATGAGGCTTCCTTTGCTGATCTTACCGATGCTGACAAGCGGGCTAAGATTGAGGATGATGTAAAAAAAGTCAAAGGCGGCCTTATCGGGTCTGCCATGGTGTCGGATGAATTTTTTCCCTTCAGGGATGGAATTGATGTGGGACTTGCCCAGGGAGTGAAAGCTGTGGTTCAGCCCGGTGGTTCATTAAACGATTACCAGAGTGTTGAAGCCTGTAACGAAAATGATGCAACAATGGTTTATACGGGCCAGAGAAGTTTTAAACATTAAGGGCAATTGTACTTAACATGCAAATAAGGAGAGTTGACCTCTTCTGGCGTCAGCATGCTGGATGGTTACCTGGATGACATCCCCGTGCGCAAGTTTGATACCGCTTGGGGGAAGTTTTGCTTCAAGCATAAATTCCTTAACCAGCACATTATAATGATCCCTGTAACAATCAAGGACCAGTGCTTCATACGCACTGCCCTTTTTGGACTCCAGGTATTTGATAATCCAGTATCGCTTTCTTGATCCCTGTATCCGGCCGGCATTGGCAATGGCCACTGAAATTGTCTGGAGAATATTTTCAAGCTCAGCCTTGGAATACGCTTTGTCATACCCGAAAATAGCTTTTATCTGCCGCTGCGTCAGAAGATCATGATATCTTCTGATGGGAGATGTAGCAGTGGCATAGGCTTTGACACCCAGGCCGGAATGGATTTCCGGATCTGTGCCGATAATGGCACGGCTTAATTGTTTTCTCTGCATGAAATTCAAGGTTAAAGAGGTCTCAATGCCCTTAAAGAGACGCTGTTTCGGTGGCGCCTGGGATCTGAAAACAGCGGGCATGCTGTTGTTTGCAAGAAACTCAGCCATTAAAGAATTGGCAAATATCATCATTTCAGAGACCAGCATCCGAGACGGATTTTCTCTGTCAATTTTTAAATACCCAATTTCCTGATTTTCCTCAAGCCATACATTGACTTCGGGCAGGGTGATTTGAATCGCACCGGCCTTGAGCCTTTTTTCCCTTAACAGCGTGGCAATTTTATAAAGAGTTGTAATGGGGTCATTCTTACCATTCAGCAGGTTTGCTTCGGCATAACTCATCTGCTTGTGAACCTTGATGATACTAGGAATAATCGAGTAATCCTGGATTTTAAAAAACCGATTCATTTTAATGATGGTGCTGATACCGGGTCGTATTTTATTTTCTTTCAGACTGCAAAGATCCTCGGAAAGATTGGGCGGTATCATGGGCAGTTTATCATCAGGCATGTAAATGGAACTGGCCCGATCCCGTGCAGCAAGGTCTATCGGATCATTAGATTTAATATAGGCATCAACATCGATGATATGTATGCCAAGTGTATATCCGGTATCAGTATTTTCAAGGCTGATTGCATCATCAAAATCAAGGGTGGACTGGCCGTCAATAGTGATCAAAGGGATATCTGTCAGGTCTTTTCTTAATGGGTCGTCAAAGAAGTTGATCCGGGTGCTTGTTAACTTTTTCCCTTGCTCCATCACATCCTGGGAAAAAACGGTGGGAATTTGCAGCGTCAGAATATCGATATTCGTATGTTGATCCCAGACACCTGCTTTTACAAATACATTAAATAATTGTTCAGGTGAATTTAAGGGAGATCTTTTGATAATATCTTTTGCAACCAGAAAGGAATCAGCATTATGATTAAACAGGTAGTAGGATTTTAAAATATCAATAATGTTCTGATCAATAGCATTGTTGCTTGTCTTTTTGTTATTTAAAATATCATTGATCCATGCAGCGCCTTTCCGAATCAGGATTTCTTTTTTCTCAGCCTCTTTGATCTGTCTTTTTCTTACTTTAACCTGTTCAGGTGTGTAAGGAATAAAAATTAATTTGTTAAATTTAAAATAGAGTCTGTCATAAAAAAAAGCACGGATAACGGCAGCTTCATGGTCAAAAGTAAGGGGAGGATCAAAACAGAAAAGCGTCATGGTCGGGATATCAATGTCATCAGATTCTTCATGAAGAATTTCCCATAATTCTTTAATGTCTATGGCTTGAGAAAGTTTTTCTCGGTTTTGTGTGAGTTGTTTTAACTGGGCAGCAATGGTGTCTCTCGTAATAGAAGTGTCAAAGCATATTTCTGATATATGAGATAATCTTTTTTCAGAAAAGTTGACTTCCCGATTATTCTCGTTGAGTAATCTTAATTTTCCGTTTTTTTCTTGTAATATAACAGCACAAATGATTTTTTGCTGGTCAATATACTCTACAATGTTCCCTTTTTTCATGATTTTCACAATAGCAGTAAGGGGGTGGATTGTCAATTGAACAAGCATCTAAATCTTGAAAATTCAGAAGCAATACAATAGAATGATTCCATGGGAAACAAAGAGAAAAAAAAGAGGCGTGACTTAAAAAAACAGATCAAAAATGATCTGCCGGTTTTTGATTCTGATCATGATTTTTTAAAGGCATTTGAAAAATCAACCATAAAAAAATCTGAAAGTAATAAAAGACAATCAAAAACCCAGAT
>QMMT01000290.1 GCA_003647385.1 Deltaproteobacteria bacterium | reverse complement strand
ATTCATTCTAAAGGGTCTTAAGTCTTCCGGGTTTGCCGTTGATCATGCGGCGACGGGAACCGACGGGATTGAAAAGACATTTGAAGAACCCTATGATGCAATGGTTGTGGATATCATGCTGCATAAAATAGATGGTATATCATTAATCAAAAGAATTCGGGAAAGGAAAAATAATGTTCCGGTTATCATTTTAAGTGCCAGAGACCGGGTGGATGACAGAGTGAACGGTCTTTAGGCCGGTGCAGATGACTATTTTACAAAACCCTTTGCTTTTTCGGAGCTTCTTGCAAGGATACAGGCACTGATCAGGCGGGCCGGAAATGTCACCGATCCCGTAAAACTTTGTTATGCAGATTTAAGTATTGATATAGTGAAACGTCAGGTAAAAAGAGATGCCCGTATTATAGAATTGCAACCCCTTGAATTTTCTCTTCTTGAGTATTTGCTGCGTAACAGGGAACGGGTTGTTTCTAAAACCATGATTATGGAACATGTCTGGGATTACAATTTTGATCCAATGACAAATGTTGTTGAAGCAAGAATTTGCAGGCTGAGAGATAAAATTGATAAAGACTTTGAACCAAAATTGATTCATACTGTTCGAGGGGCTGGTTATATCCTGAAAATTTAATGCGTTATAAAATTTTTAATACCATCGCATTCAGATTAACACTTTGGTTTACAGGGATTTTTGCCATTTGTTCCAGTGTTGCCTTTGTATCGTTCTATTTCCTTGCCGCCCAGACCTTCCAGCATCAAATTGATCAGGAGCTTTTAGACAATACATCAAAATTTTCTGCCATCATTCACAGAAACGGATTAATGGGTGCAAGAGAACTTGCTGTGGTAGAAGCTCAGGCTGCTGGAGAAAAAATGATTTTTTTCAGACTTTTATATCCTACAGGCGAGGTGTTTGCATCTTCCCATATGTCTTACTGGAAAGATGTACATGTCAGCAAACAAGCCTTAGAACGTCTGATAAAAAACAAAAACAGTATTTTTGAGACTATCCGGATTCCATCCACCCAGCAAAAAGCAAGACTTCTTTACAGTTATGTTGCTGCTGATGCTATCTTGCAAACCGGTATAGCAATGGATTCTACTTCCAGGTTTTTATCGGCTTTTAAAAAAGTTTTCCTTGGTGCGATGGGTTTTATCATCTTTTTCTCTGCCGTATCTGGCTGGCTTTTGATTCGAAAGGCATTGTCCGGTGTGCAGACCATTACCACTACAGCTCAAAATATCACCGGCAGCAATCTTGAAGCCCGGGTAGCAGGAACCGGTAACAAGGATGAGCTTGATCATCTGGTGATCACTTTTAATTCTATGCTTGATAGAATAGAGGAGCTTGTAAAAAGCATCAGGGAAATGAGTGATAATATCGCCCATGATTTAAAAAGTCCCATTGCCAGAATCAGAGGATTTGCCGAACTGGCACTTACCCATGAAGAAAATATGGAAGACTATCGTATCATGGCTTCCAACACCATTGAAGAGTCCGACCGCCTTCTGGATATGATCAATACAATGCTGGTGATTTCCAGAGCTGAAGCAGGAGAAGGTGATTTTGAGTTTAAAAAGATTGACCTTTCTATCATGATTAACGAGGCATGTAATCTTTTTGCACCCCTTGCGGAAGATAAAAATATTAAATTTTCACACACGATTGAAGATCAGATATTTATTTTTGCAGATATAAAAATGCTTCAAAGAGCATTTTCCAATCTATTAGATAATGCCATTAAGTATACTTCAAAAAAAGGTAAAGTGAGTGTTAGTGCAGTTAAACAAAAGGATCAGATAATAATTAAAATTTTTGATACGGGAATCGGTATTAAGCCTGAATATTTTGAAAAGATATTTGAAAGATTTTATAGGATAGAATCATCAAGAACAAGTCCGGGAACCGGTCTGGGACTCAGTCTGGCACGAACGATTGTCCGACAGCACCAGGGGGATATTTTTATACAAACCCAAGAATCAAGACATCAAGACAAGGGAACCATCTTTATGGTTATATTACCATATCGTAATCTTGAGGTCATTGAATCGTCATTTTGATGGTTTATTATTAGAGTCAGTCAGGCGGAATTTGATTTTAATAAATGACAGGAGGATAAAATGAAACAGATAAACAAGATTTTTTTTGTAATTATGGTTATATCGCTGATAACCGCACCAGCTTTTGCTAAAAAAAAATCTAAAACGACTCAGATGGTGCCGATTAGTTTTGCCGAGCTTGCCAGAGAGGCAAAACCAGGGGTGGTTAATATTCAAACCGTTAAGACAATTGAGGGTGGCGGCAGGGTTTATAAACATTTTTTTGGTCAGCCGTTTGACGGGAATAAAGATCAATTTAATGAGTTTTTTGCCCCCTTTTTTAATCAAAGGCCACAGAAGAGAAAAGAAAAAAGTCTGGGTTCCGGTTTTATTATCAGTAAAGACGGTTACATTGTAACCAACAACCATGTGATTAAAGGTGCGGATCAGGTTAAGGTTATTTTACACGATAAGGCTGAATATGATGCAAAAGTCATAGGGACAGACCCGACGACTGATCTGGCACTCATAAAAATTAAGGCAAAAAATTTAATGCCGTTAAAATTTGGAAGTTCGTCTGAAACACCGGTGGGGTCGTGGGTGGTGGCCATTGGCAGTCCATTTGGGCTTGAACAGACGGTTACTGCAGGGATTGTCAGTGCAAAGGGAAGAATTATCGGATCCGGGCCTTATGATGATTTTATTCAGACGGATGCCTCTATTAATCCGGGTAATTCGGGAGGACCTTTGTTAAACCTTGATGGTGAAGTTATTGGCATTAATACAGCAATTATCCGGTCCGGTCAGGGCATAGGGTTTGCCATTCCTTCAGATCTTGCAAACGGTGTTATTGATCAACTGACAGAACAAAAATATGTTTCCAGGGGCTGGATGGGGGTAGCGATTCAAAATGTTACGGAACAACTGGCCAATTATTACGGTATCAAAGAGACCAAAGGGGTATATATTGCCAAGGTGTATGAGGGAGATCCGGCAGACAAGGCGGGTATCAAGGTCGGGGATGTTATCATTATGATCAATGATAAAACAATTGATTCGTCAAGGGACCTTACTTTAATGATTGCCAGTTCATCTGTTGGCGAAAGTGTCCATGTAAAGCTGATACGGGATGGTAAGAAAAAAACAGTTAAAGTTAAACTTGGTGAAAGACCGGATCAAACTTCTGAAATGACCAATATGAAAGACGGTTTCGACTTGTTTGGGTTCAGATTAAAGCAAATGGATTCTGATATTGCACAAAAATTCGGTTATCCTGAAGCTATCAAAGGACTTGTCATCATTGACATAGAATCAGGCAGTCCGGCCTCAAAAACAGATGCCCGGCATGGAGATGTGTTAATGGAACTAAATCGTCATAAAATTTCTACTATTGAAGACTATCAACGCTATTTAAATCAAATAAAAAAAGGCAGCCTGGTTCAACTTTTGTTTAGAAGAGGGAATAATAATGTTTTTGTGGAGAGCTTTGAAAAACCCTAGCGAGTGACATTTTTTTTAATCAACGGCATTCATTCTTTAAAGGGGAATGAATGCCGTTTTTATTGCTTGACAAAAACCGTGTGAATCAATACTTATTTTATTGAATTTGAACGCTGAATTTCTATTGGGTCTTTACATGAAAAAAATGATTTTATAAGCACATGGAAAGGAATAACGGATGGAGGAATTAGAAGGGCTTTTCGAGTTAGATCAATCCGAAGGCATTTATATTGATATTGGCACCAAGATCTACATTGAAATAGAAGGGGTTAATTTTTCTGTTACAAGTATATTTATTGGTATGCTTAAAGATGAATTCATGATCGTTACTTTTCCTAAAAGATACAAAAGTGTTAAAAACAAATTATTTCCCAGTAATAAAATGATAGTGAAATATTTATATGATGGTTCAGTATATGCATTCCAGACCAGTGTGATAGAAACCATCACCGATCCTATCCGAGCGATTGCCATTGAATACCCTAAAGTAGTTCAGCAAAGAGAACTGAGGATTGTTAAAAGAAATAATGTGATTATCCCTGGCAGGGTTGAAGCCAAAAAAACAGAATTTGACGCTGTTGTGTTTGATCTGAGTAAGAATGGCTGTAGATTTAAATACCAGGACAATAAGAGTAATTTGAACTCATTGAGAGAAGGAGACCTTTTAAGAGTTTACTGCCAGTTTCCGGGAGTATCCGAT
>QMMT01000289.1 GCA_003647385.1 Deltaproteobacteria bacterium | reverse complement strand
GTAATGGTCAATATTGTATGTGAAAACATTATACCATAAATGTTTTTTCAACTTTTTCATACAGGGACTGCTGCCCACAAGGGAGTTGGAAATAAAATAAAATGCCCGTCTGAGTTGATAAGAAAGGGCGAAATAATGTGGGATACTTTCAGCGGGAAATCCTTTTTTGTGTAGTATGTGCATGGCTTTTGATGCAAAGGGAACCTTGATCAATGTGTCCTGAGCCTTTATTTGATCCTTTATAAGTTGATCAAAATTGTCCTTGAATTTGTAAAAGGTGTCAAAAAGAAATACAATGGTGATGATTTCTTTGTCCTGACCATGGAACGCGTTGATATTGGCACGACCCTGGCTTTCAAGTTTTTTTATTCTGCGATTCACTTCATTTGTGCATTGCTCAATGCTTTCCCGGCTGGAAGCTGAGGGGAACAGGCCGGCTATTTTCATATCAAGCTTTTCTCTTAAATCGCTGAACGGATTCGCAAAAGCGGCATTATAAACCGTCCTGAAAAAGTGGCGTTCTTCGGAATTTAAGCTTGCGGTTTTCAATAGTATTTCTCCGGCATATAAATTATATTGTTTGTGTGCAATTTTGTACACTCTATGTGCATAAAATGCAAGGGTAAACATAACGTTTAAAGTTTAAAATAGAAAATTTAATTTTAAAGTTCTATCATTTCTACAGGTTATATATTTCAAAAGTTTTGGCACAATACTTGAAGTATATACCTTAAGTTAAGTCAAGTTTTCATGACAGCTGTATGAAAATAAAAAACAACATTATATATGGAGAAACACTTATGATTAGAAGAATACTGAATTCAAGACTTCCTTTAATGGTTTATAACCCTGTAAAGGTGTTTGATGTAAAGTATTTTAATAAAATTTTCAATTCCGGTGCGCTTCCGGTATTTGATACGGAATGTTTAACCCATGACGACATACTTCAAAAGGCAACAATACTTTCCAAAGAAAAGTTCAGTTTTGGTATCAGGCTTTCAATCCATGATAATGATTTAATTGAGAAAATAAAACAACAACAGATGATCAACCTTGACCTTATCATCTCTCCTCTTTCAAAAGATGACACGCCCGCCGATTTTACTCATTTTTGTGATACTAAAATTATACTTGAGATCAAGGATATTAATATCAATGACAATATTAAACAGATTTCGCCCCATGCGTTGATTTTAAAGGGGAATGAGGCAGGCGGCAAGGTCTCAAAGTATTCTTCTTTTGTTTTGATGCAATGGTATTTAAAAAAGAATACATTGCCGATATTCATCCATGGTGGTGTGGGTAAATATACGGCTGCCGGCATGTTTGCAGCAGGGGTATCCGGTCTTGTTATGGACAGTCAATTCCTCATGACGGATGAAGCACCGGTATCGGATAATTTTAAAAAGCTTCTGGCCATGGTGGATGAAAGTGATTCCACTGAAATTATATATAACACTCGGGATATTTACCGGGTGTTTGCAAAGCTGGGGACTAAAATTGTCAAAGACTTAAAACTTAAAGCAATTGAATTTTTTGATGATCCCGATGGCAGGCAAAAGCTTTACGACGTCATTACTTCCAATATGGTGGCCCTTGACCAAGAGGATGCTCCTTTTATCCAGTCTCTTTTTTACCTGGGCCAGGACGGCGTATTTGCAAAGGACTTTGTAAAAGAGTCAACAAGTCTCAAAGAAATTATCGATAATTTTTTTACAACCATTGGAGAGCAGTTGAATTTTATAGATGCAAATGATCCTGTAAAACCGGATTCCGAGTTTGCCAGAGAGCAGGGGACAAAATTTCCTTTAATACAGGGACCCATGGCAAATATCTCAGATAATGCTGATTTTGCAAATAAGGTTCTAGAAGAGGGTGCTTTGCCGTTTTTTGCTGTAGGAAGTCTTCCTGAAGAGCTAGCGGAGAATATGATTAAGGATGGTGTCCAGAAAGTGGATACTTTTGGAGCAGGACTTGTGGGCATTGAAGCCTTTAATCCTGCAGTGAAAAAACATCTGGATATGGTTAAAAAGTATAAGGTTCCCTATGCACTTTTTGCAGGAGGGATTCCTTCCCAGGTGGCAGAACTTGAAAAATCCGGAACCAAAACATATCTTCATACGCCATCAGTATCCATGATGGAAAATGCGCTGAAAAACGGATGCAAACGATTTATCTTTGAAGGCGGGGAAGCCGGCGGTCATGTGGGTGCTCTTTCTTCCATGGTTCTGTGGGAGGATGCCATAGCCACATTGATCAATGAAAATTATGATCTCACAGATTTATATCTGGTCTTTGCCGGCGGCATTGCCACCTGCTTTGCCTCATTTTTTATTTCAGGTCTTTCTTCCTTTCTTGCGGCCAAAGGGGCAAAAATCGGTATTCAGGTAGGAACAGCCTACCTTTTTGCCGATGAAATTGTAGCGACCAAAAGTATTAAACATCAATACCAGGAAATCATTATCCAGGAAAATGAGACCATGCTGATCGGTAGAAGCTTAGGGCTGGCATCCAGAACCGCCCCCACCGGGTTTGCCAAAATGATGGTTGAAAATGAAGCTGTAATGATAAAAAACAAGGTAAGCCTTGAGAAAAGAAAACGTGCTTTTGAAAAGAAAAATATCGGTTCGCTGCTCATCGGTGCAAAAGGATTTCTTCCGGATTTTAAACATCCGGGGCCTGAGAATTATACCTGGTTTGATGATGATGCGCATAAGGAAAAGGGCAACTTTCTTGTGGGGGACAGTTTAGCATTCTTTGATGGACCCGTTACGATAAAACAGATTCATAACAATTATTTTGAGGCCAAACCAGCACTGTATACAAATCTTAATTATCTTGAAATATTTTCAAGTTCTAAAAATAAAATTAATGATGAAATTGCCGTGGTGGGTATTGGTTGTACACTGCCGGATGCTGATGATCCAGAGCAGCTATGGGAAAATATTTTAGACAAAAAATATTCCATCAGCCAGATGCCGAAGTCAAGATTTGACCACGACCTTTATTATGATCCCGACCGGAGTGCGGAAGATAAAACGTATACTACCCTGGCAGGCCACATAGATGACTTTGAGTTTGACTGGGAACGGTTCGGATACGCAGAAGGTAAGGAGAAAAGACTTTCCCGCAGTCAGAAAATGGTTTTGCAGACTGCATACAAGGCGGTTGAAAATGCCGGGTTCCTGGGAGATGACAATCGCCTGGCCTGTGATGACCCTTCAAGAACTGCTGTTATTATTGCCACATGTCTGTCCAATGAGTTGGGAAATGATCTTCAGCTTAAATACTGGTATCCGCAGCTGGTATCCATGATGGAAAAAACCGATGAATATCAGATTTTAAGTGATGAGGAAAAAGAGACGGTAAAACAGGTGTTGATGGAAGGTATAGAAGGAGAGAACAAAGGCTATGACCCTGTCCATGGTATTCTGCTCAATATTGAAGCCTCAAGGATTGCCCGGCACTTAGGGTTACGAGGTGCAAATTATGTTGTAGATGCTGCCTGTGCATCCTCTGTCACTGCTCTCGACGCAGCAGCAGGAGAGCTTTTATCCGGTGATCATGATCAGGTCATTGTGGGGGGAGTTAATACCCATCTGGCACCGGAGTCCTTTATCGGGTTTGCAAAAATGGGAACCCTGTCTGAGAAGGGATCATTTCCTTTTGACGAACGGGCGGACGGATTCATTCTGGGAGAAGGGTCCGTTGTTTTTGTTTTAAAAAGAATGAAAGATGCCATCAGGGACAAGGACCGTATCTGGGGTGTCATTAATTCCATTGGCTCAAGTTCCGACGGCAAAGGGAAGGCCATTGCCGCTCCAAATCCAAAAGGACAGATATTAAGTGTTAAACGGTGTTTTGAAAGTATTAAACCCTCTATCAAACCGGATGATATCGGATTTATTGAAGCCCACGGTACATCCACCACCATCGGAGATGAGGCAGAGCTTGAGACCTTAAATTTAATGTATAAAAATTCCAATGCCGGTATCAGCTCCATAAAAGCCCAGATCGGACACCTTTTAGGGTGTGCAGGGTCAGCAGGGCTTTTAAAGGCATTATTGACGGTTAATAAAGGTGTGCTGCCGCCCAACGGCCAATTCGAAACCCTTTCAAAAAATCACGATCTAAAAGGGTCCTCTCTGTTTATTGTAAAAGACGCAAAAGAATGGAAATCAGAAGAAAATATATCCAGAAAAGCGGCTGTCTCTTCCTATGGGTTTGGAGGTATTAACTATCATAT
>QMMT01000288.1 GCA_003647385.1 Deltaproteobacteria bacterium | reverse complement strand
GCCTCGTCCTGGCTCATTTTGGATTGTTGGGCAAATTCCTTTGCCAGGTCTTCGATCTCATTTTTAGATCTTAACGCCAGCCCTACGCCTGTTAACAGACTTTTTTTTAGATAGTCAAACATGATGTTTCCCCCCGCCTTCTAAAATTCAGATTTATTTCGATCCAAAAGAGACGTCCAGAATATCTTCCACACTGGTGTCTCCTTCCAAGATAGCATCCATCTTACCATAAGCCGATGGTAGAAGGGTATTAATAAAAAATTTAGCTGATTCCACCTGGCCTGCATAAAAGGCTGCATCCTTGTTTTTGGCAGCTTTGGCGGCAACAGCCCCTCTTTCCAGACTGCCCACTTTTTTGGCAAGCTTGGGGGCGGCAACCAATGCCCGCCACAGATGCATCCATGCAAAAGTGACATCCCCGGTTACCTCAAGAAAGGGGTGGGCAAAGCCATAGGCATTAAACGCTTTTTCTGACCTGGCTCTTGCACCGATATCAAGGGCAAGCGTTTCAAGTCTTGATACGGCATGGGTAAATTTTTCAACCAGGCCTTCAATGCCCTCTATCCCTTTGGCGTCTTCAATGGTTTCTTTCATCTTTTCTATAAAGTACTTAAAGCTTTCGCCGTTATTCATGGAAAGTTTTCTGCCGATAAGATCCATGGCCTGAATACCATTGGTGCCTTCATAAATCATGAAAATCCTGGAATCGCGCATCAGCTGTTCAACCGGGAATTCACTGATATATCCATAGCCGCCATAGACCTGCACACCGTGGGAACAGACTTCCAGGGACCGGTCAGTGATATACCCTTTTACAATCGGCGTTAAAACCTCGATCAATGCACTGGTATCGCTTTTGAGCTGCTCATCATCAGTAGTGGTGACAATATCAGAACATTTGCCATAGTAATAGATCAAAGATCGCATCCCTTCCGTATAAACTTTCATGTTCAAAAGCTGGCGTTTCACATCCGGATGCTGGATGATGGTAACATCTTTGGCCTCCGGGTCTTTGCCTGCCAGAAGATGTCTTCCCTGGACCCTGTTTCTAGCATAATCAAGGGCATACATATAAGAAGCAGATGCGACTGAAAAGCCCTGCAGGCCAACAAATGCCCGGGCTTCATTCATCATCTGGAACATTTCAGGCATACCCTTGTTTTCTACCCCCAAAAGGGTGCCGATACAGTCCCCTTTTTCTCCAAGGGAAAGAGAGGCAGTGGAATTGCCATGAATTCCCATTTTATGTTCCAGACCGGTACATACGACATTGTTGAAATCTCCTAAGCTGCCGTCTTCATTGACATGGTATTTGGGGACGAGAAATAAGGAAATTCCTCTGGTTCCTGCCGGGGCGCCTTCAATCCTTGCCAAAACGGGGTGAATGATATTATCGCACAGGTCGTGCTCTCCGGCAGAAATAAAGATTTTTGATCCCTGGATGGAATAAGTACCGTCTTCATTTTTTGTTGCCGTGGTCGTAAGTGCACCCACATCAGATCCAGCCTCGGGCTCCGTCAAGAGCATGGTCCCACCCCACTGCCCTGCAAACATTTTTTTCATATAAAGTTTTTTCTGGCTCTCATTGCCAAAGGCTTCCACCAGCTTGGCTGCACCATGGGTCATACCGTAGTAGAGCATAAATGCTGAGTTGGCCCCCACCATATATTCTAAAGCAGCACACCCGACAAGTTTCGGCATTCCCTGGCCGCCAACTTCAGGGTCATCACACATGGCCAGCCATTCACCTTCACAATAAATTCTCCACGCCCGCTGAAAAGATTCAGGGACCGTCACCTTTCCATTTTCAAGCTTGCATCCAATTTCATCTCCATCTTTAAATGTGGGGAGGATCTCTTTTATAGCCAGGTTTCGAGCTTCAGAAACAATCAGGTTTATCGTTTTTTTATTGAATTCTTCAAATAATTCATGTTCAACCATTGTGATCTGTTCATGCAAAACAAAATCAACATCCCGTCTGTCAGCGATAAGTTGTGCCATATGATTTAACTCCCTTTTTTTATATCATTGTCAGGTATTAATTTTCTAAGCAAAATAAACAGTGTTGTCAACCTGTGAACGTGAAAAAGTTTGATTATTCTTAACTCTTTTTACATATGCTTAACAAATAGAGGAATGGCACATGATATGATGCTGGAGGATGAGTGGCAATCTGTAGCAGATCGAATACTCGAATGGCTTGGTAAAAATAAACTATGAATTATCCGCAGCTTATTAAAAACTAAATATCAGACTTGGTATTATTACACGAACTCCCCAGTAGTCACTTGCTCTGTGATTTCTGCAATTATTGCGAGTGTTATACCTGTGGTTCCGATTATTGTAGTTTTTAGGGTATGCATGCCTGTGATTCCATCTGTCATAACGTTTGTTGTGTTGATACCTGCTGTGATGTTTTCGATCATCGTGTTTCTTGTACCCATTATATCTGTGATGCCGATTATTGTAGTGCTTATTGTATGCATACTTATGATGTCTGCGATCATTTTGTCTGTTGTTTGTATACCTATGATTCCGGCCATCATTTCCGGCTATCGATCCTTTTGCATTTTTATGTCTTGTCCCTTCTGCGACAGCATTTGAGAAAAACAAAAAGGTCGCAAGAATCAGGGTTATTGAGATTGCAGTTAATTTTTTCATAATATTCTCTCCTTTTAATGGTAAAAATAACTCTGCTGCATATTTTTTTCTTCTATTAGCCAATGACACCATAAAATTTAAAAACTTCAAAAAAATAATTTTTCCAGAAAGATTCGCCATTTGTCTTTCATTATAAAATATTGTAGGTTGATTTTTATTCAAGTATAAAAAATTTGGTCCTTTGAATCAGGATTTTTACTAACAATGAAGGAGATCCGTCTTCCAATGTCCGAGAAACCAACCTGTCAGGAGCTGAAAAATAGAGTTAGAGAGCTTGAAGAAGAATCAATTAAGTTAAAATTGAGTGAAGAACATTTAAGATCTCTTATGGAAAGCGCTACAGATTTTGCCGTATTTCGACTTGTCAGTGATAAAACAAATCCTCATCAGCTCAAGGTTAAATTTGTAAGCCCGTCAGTTAAGGATATCCTGGGTATTCCAGAACCCATGAAATTTGAAACCTGGTTTAAAAGCATGCATCCCGAAGATGTTGAAAGAATTGACAAAGCAAATCAGCGGGCATTTACGACATTGAGGTTCGATGAAGAGTATCGGACATATAATAAAAAAAAAGAGGCGTGGCGCTGGATACATGCTATTTCAACGGGAGGTGTCGATAAAAATGGCTGGAACAATTATGTTAACGGTATTTTGTTGGATGTAACTGACCGCAAACAGGCTGAAGAGAAAGTAAAAGAAAAAACCAAGGCGTTAAAAAAATTAAATGAACAAATTATTTATGCAGAGGGAAGGGAGCGCAAATCGGTTGCTGCAGATCTTCATGATAGTGTGGCCCAAACCCTTGCAATAAGTATTTCAAAAATAAAAACCATACAGGAATCTGGAGAGCCGATCAATTTGGAAATTATTGCTGAAATTCAAGTCCACCTTGAGCAGACAGTGAAAGAAATTCGTTCACTGATTTATCAGCTGAGCCCACCTGTTTTGGATGATTTTGATATAGCAATAGCTTTAGGATTTTTAATCGAAGAGAATAATGAAAAGTATGGTGTTGACATTAAATATATCAAAAATATTAATCCTCCAATTCATATAATTAAGCCAAACAAAATTACTCTGTACAGGGCCGTTAATGAGCTTGTTATTAATATTATAAAGCATTCAGGTTCAAAAGAGTCGGAAATCGAACTATCAAAAAATGAAAAATTTCTTCTGTTGAGGGTTGAAGACACAGGGATTGGATTTGACTTAGATAAAGTTACAGACAAGAATTTTAATGGGTTTGGGATTCATAGTTTTTCGGAACGGATCAAAAATATGGGTGGCAATTTCGAACTATTTTCAAAACCGGGTAAGGGCACTAAAGTTTTACTGTCCATACCCTTGTCTTCAGAAAGTGATAGTGAAAATTGAAGGCCTTAGTCTTTGATATCCGGTTTGAATACGAGAGCCGATGTCTTTGCTATATCTGATTCAAATAGTGCATGATGGCTAATCCGGCTATTCTTCTGTTTACTTGGAAAGATTTTGAATAGATACTCTTTTTAGTGGCAGGAAGGACTTATTTTATCTTTAAAAGATGACTATTGAGTTATAAATGAAAAAAATTAAAAGGATCATTTCCAACGG
>QMMT01000287.1 GCA_003647385.1 Deltaproteobacteria bacterium | reverse complement strand
GTATTGACGAATATTTTTTAATTATTATACTTCTATAAAGCAGGATTCAACAAATATCTATTTTAACTTTTAAAAAGGATGGTTAGATATGGCTTCAAAAAAAGTAACCCTGAATGTAGAGGGCATGAGCTGCGGTCATTGCTCTGGAATGGTCCAGAAGACCCTTGAAGGAATAGATGGTATTTCCAATGTCTTCGTTGATCTTGATGCAAAAAAGGCTGATTTTAATGCAGATACTTCAACGCATATTGACAAAGCAATTGAAAAAATAAATGATGCCGGCTATAAGGCATCAAATACATACTGAATCTAAATAAGGCTTTCATTTATAGTAAAAAAAAATGACGGATTATAACGGCAATAAAAAGAACGGGGTCAGAGAAATTCTCCTTATGGGTGTTTTCTGGAGGATTCTCTTTATTGAGGCAGCTCTCCTTATTTTTTCTCTTTTTTCTAAATGGATGATGGAAGATGTGGCTGCAACCGACCTGTTCTGGTATGGCGTCAGAATTATCATCATGGTGGGAATTATCATCGCATTTATGATGATAACCTTGAAAAATTTTTTAAACTACCGAATTATAACCCCGCTTGAGGAAATTGCCAAAGCCAACAAACGAATTCAGGAAGATATCTCTCTAGCAGATCAGGTTGAACTGTCAGATGATGCACCGGATGAGATCAAAGGCATTGTCACATCCAGAGGGAAAATGCTGAAAACCATCTTTGATGTTTCCGAAGAGAGATTGCGGCTGGTCAATTTTATCCGGGAGACCTTTGGCCGGTATCTTTCCAACAAAGTGGTGGATGAAATATTAGAATCCCCTGATGGCCATAAAATCGGCGGCACACGAAAGACCGTAACGGTATTGATGGCTGACCTGAGAGGTTTTACAAGTCTTTCTGAAACCCGCGACCCGGAAGAAATGGTACAATTACTAAACCGCTACCTGGAAAAAATGTCTGTTATTATCAATAAATATGACGGTATCATAGATGAAATCATTGGCGATGCCATCCTGGCGATTTTTGGTGCCCCGGAAAATCACGGCGATGATCCTGCGCGTGCTGTTGCATGTGCCCTTGAGATGCAGAACAACCTGATCGATCTAAACGATGAAATTCTTGCATCAGGATATCCCCCCCTTGAAATGGGAATCGGAATCAACACTGGAAACGTTATTGTGGGTAATATCGGGTCCGAACTGAGAATGAAGTATGGAATTGTAGGCGCGGCAGTCAATACGGCAGCCCGGATTGAGTCCAACAGCATCGGTGGACAGGTGCTCATCGGGGAGTCTACCTATGACCATGTAAAGGATGCTGTAAAGACAGATCCGGCCCAGAGCATCATGATGAAAGGAATGAAAAAACCCCTGGTTTTCTGTTCTGTTTTTGCAATTGAATCCAAGTACACTGTTTTGCTGCACGCGCCTGTGGAAGAGAAAAAGGCTCTGTCCATTAGACTTCCTTTTCAATGCTGGGAAATCAAAGACAAAAAAATTGATCTCCTCCCTGTGACCGGCGAAACCATCAGGGTGAATGATAATCATATAGATGCCCTTATCCCGGTCGGACTGAAGCCGCTTACTGATATCAAACTCAAGTTTGATTTTTGTCTTGAAGCCCATTGTTTTGAGGATATATACGCCAAAAATATTTCAATTGAAACAGAGGATAATATTACTTTTAACCGGCTTAGAATCACTTCAATGGACCCAAAGGACAGAGGAATCCTGAAAAAATGGATGGTTCAGGGACTGAATTAAGAGGCAAACGCCTTGATTTCAGGTTTTTAGCTTGACAATACCAGCAAATTGTTCTTGGATGGTCTATCTTACGCGATAAAGTGATTTCTGAAATTAAACTGGAAAGGAAATCAAGATTAAAAAAATCCTTAGCAACATTTTTATGTTCCTTGCCGCAGGGTGCCTTATCATCATAGGTTCTCCCTCGTTTCTCAATGCACAGGATAAAAAAATCACCAACTATCTGGGAATGAATTTCATTCTGGTCCAACCCGGATCATTTATGATGGGCAGTCCGGACAAAGAGCCCCATCGTGACAATAACGAGGTCCTTCATAGGGTGAAAATCTTAAAACCCTTTTATCTGCAGTCAACCGAGGTCACTGTTAAACAATGGAAAAAAATTATCGGGCGAAAGTTATTTAACCGTAAAAAAGGAACAGACAACACTCCTGTAACCCGGGTTTCTTTTTATGATGCCCTTGATTTTATTAAAAAAATAAATGCAATGAACAAGGGGTTTTATCGGCTTCCCACAGAGGCGGAATGGGAATATGCCTGCAGGGCAGGAACAACGACTGCCTATAGCTTTGGGGATACCATTGACTGCTCAAAGGCCGTGTACGGGAACAACTCAAAAAAACAAACCGAGTGTATCCAGCACTTCAAATCCAGAGGTTTTCGCCCAAACCAAGCTGTACCGGTCAAAAGCTTTACCCCGAATCCATGGGGTTTCTATGATATGCACGGAAATGTATGGGAATGGTGTTCTGATCCATACCGGGAATATAAGAACCATACGGTTGACACACGATTTGATCCCACACAAACAGATACCAGAATCAGACGGGGGGGGAGCTGGTATAAACATGGATGGTCCTGCCGAAGTGCCAACCGTGCCTACGCCCATCCGGGAGCAAAATTTCAAACCACCGGATTCAGGCTCGTTCTTGAGGCTGATTAATGCGTGCAAAACTTCTGGGTTTTTTAAAACTGTATGAAGAAGAAGTCAATCTGCTCTTATGGACCGCAGCTCTGCTGTTTATTATCCGCAGTTCAGGTATCATCCTGAACAATTATGCCGAGACTGCTTTTCTTAAGCGTTACGGTGTTGAATATCTTCCCATCGTTAATATGCTCAACGCCGTTGCCACCTTTTTTATCACCGGGTTTTTAACGGCTTTCATGGGAAAACTTCCCGGGGCAAAACTTCTCTCCTATCTTTTTATTTTCTGCGGCATCAGCGTTACCCTGATTCGACTATTAATTCCATTTGGGTTTGAACTTTTATATCCAATGCTTTTTATGCTCAAAAGCCAGTTTGAACTGTTGCAGGCCATGCTGTTCTGGAATATATGCAATGATATTTTCAATACCCGGCAATCCAAAAGGCTCTTTCCTTTGCTCACTGCCGGCGGTGTGATCGGCCTTATCCTGGGGAGCTTTGGAACGCCTTATTTTGCAAAATTGTTCCAGATGGATAATCTTTTATATCTATATCTGTGTACCACTCTTTTAGGAGCTGTCATTGTCCAGGCAATGGGTCGCAGTTACCCCTCCCTGATCTTTGCTGAAAAAATGGAAAATAAGGGAAAAAAGAAGGCTTCCATGGTTGAAGAATTTAAAAATGTCCTGCCCCTGATCAAGGATTCGGTTCTCATAAAAATAGTGCTGGTTCTCACGTTTATGCCCAATGTCGTTATTCCCATCATGAACTATCAGTTCAATTATGCTGTAAATGACCAGTTTGCCAGTGAAGCCAGCATGATTCAATTTTTTGGATATTTCAGGGGTGGATTATACATGATCAGCTTATTCATTCTCCTGTTTGTGGGAAGAATCTATGGAAAATGGGGTCTTCCGGTTGCCTTGATGTTTCATCCCTTTAATTATATGATTGCTTTTTTTGCATTCCTTTTCCGTTTTGATTTCTTTTCAGCCATGTATGCCAGGATGTCGACCAATATCATTCGAACGACCATCAATGTACCGTCAAATTCGATACTGATCGGACTTTTCCCTGAGTCTTACCGGGGGATGATCCGCCCCTTTCTCAGAGGCACTGTTGTCAGACTGGCGCTTTTTATCGGATCAAGCCTGATTCTGATATCAGGCAATTTTTTCCACCCGAAATATCTCTCTCTTGTGGCCTTACCATTTATGCTGGCCTGGATGGCTGCCCCTGTTATCCTCAAATCAAAATATCCCAAAATACTGATGGATTTGATTTCCAACAACCTTTTGGATATCAAAAGCCTGGAACAAGAAGAGTTAGCGCAGGTTTTCAAAGGGGACAAAGTTCTGTCTGAACTTGAACAGGCATTCCGGGCCGCCAGGGGAAAAAATGCCATCTGGTATGGAAAGCTGTTGAATATTTTTTCCTCTCAAGATCTGGATAAAAATATCCTTCAGACTTTAAAAAACCAGGATGATAAAACTAAAATTGCACTGATCAAAATGATATCGCCCCAGGGCCATGAGACTTATTTAGAGAGCCTGATGT
>QMMT01000286.1 GCA_003647385.1 Deltaproteobacteria bacterium | reverse complement strand
TTTTCTTTGGGCACTCAATTTTTTCATCGCGGCTTTGCTTGCCTCTTTATCTTTATCGATATTTTTCATTTTTGTTTCTTCCCGTTAAAAGAAGTTATGTGAATCGATCAGACGGCAAATCCATCTGAAACAATGGCATCAACCATATCTTCATATTGTTTTAATGCCCATCCATTAATATCAATAGCTTTTTCAGGGCAGACGGCAGCGCAGGCACCACAGCCTAAACACATGGCAGGAATTACCTGGGCTTTTTTGACTGTTTTGCCGTCAATGTCCACATCTACAAGGCTTAAGGCACCTTCTTTAATACAGGCCTCTACACAGGCACCATGCCCCTGGCATTTGTCAATATTGACTTCTGCTACAAAAGGATCCAGTTCAATATACCCTTTTCTCAGCAAAGCAGATGCTTTAACTGCTGCTGCTCCTGCAGCATTAGACACCTCACCCACATCCATGGGTGCCTGACATGTTCCGGCAAGGAAAATTCCGGTTAAAGGGAATTCAACCGGTCTAAGCTTTGGATGGACTTCTAAAAGAAATTTATCTGTTCCTATGGGAAGCTTCATCATTGAGGCAAGGCCTGAAACATCATCGGGTTCAATCCCGGTTGCAAGCACAACAAGGTCAGCCGGAACATCCATTTCCTCATCAAAGGTCAAACTATCCTTAATTTTAACCTGCAATGGATAATCTGGATTATCGATTTTGCTTACTTCAGGCAGGGCATCTGCTTCATATCGCATGAAAACGACCTTGTTAGCAGAGGCTTTATCATACAGTTCTTCCTGTCCCCGACCGTAGGTTCTGATATCTCTATACATTTCATAAATACTGGTTTGGGGAAATTTTTCCCTGATCTGGTTTGATGCATTCAACATGGCCGCACAACATGTTCTGGAACAATACTCGTTTAGCTGTCCATTCTCTTTAGGCTGATGAATGCCTGGTATCTGGCGACTGCCCACACAATGAATCATAACCATATTTTTTATGCGGTTACCATTAACCTCAAGGACAGACCCAGTTGATTTGTTTTCTTTTAAAATAAGAATCAAATCCTGCAGCGTAATAACTTGTTTATGTTGACCAAACCCGAATTCTCCCATAAAGGGTGTGTAGGAAACAGATCCGGTTGCCATTACAATGGCTCCGGTGTTCAGATTGAATGTGGCCTTTTTATTATCTGAAGTCTTTGAAATATTCAGGCTGAAGTTACCCACATACCCTTTTACATCTTCTATCTCACAGTCTGTATGAATCGTGATGAGTTTGTGGTTAACAACTTGATCTAAAACTTCTTTAAGTATGTCTGATGCTTTTTCTCTGAAAGGTGCCAGTTTGTCAAGGTTATTGAGCTGTCCGCCAAGTACCGGCAATTTTTCAAGAAGCGTGACTTCAATCCCTTTTTCAGCAATATCCAGAGCTGTTTTAAGGCCGGCAATGCCGCCTCCGATTATAGTGGTATGTTTTTTGGCTTCAACACGGACCACTTCCAGCGGTTTAAGTAGTTTTGCCTTGGCGGCAGCAGATGCAATAAGAATGGTTGCCTTGTCTGTAGCAGGGTCTCCGTCGTGAACCCAGCTGACCTGCTCCCTGATATTGGCATGATCATAAATATACGGGTTGGAACCCGCTCTTTTAATTGCATCCCTGAAAGTGGCTTCATGAAGGCTTGGCGCACAGGATGCCACCACCACCCGATCAACTTTACCGCTTTTCAAATCATCGATGATCAATTCCTGGCCGGGATCGGAGCACATGAACATGTTGGTTCTTGCTACAGCAACATTCGGCATTTTTTCAGCCCTGTTTCTGACTTCTTCAACATCAACATGATCAGAGATATTACCCCCGCAATAGCATATATAGACACCGACTTTTTTATCTTTTTCACTCATCATTAATTCTCCATAATGCTGTTGGACATGAATTTGCCAGCTTCCATGGCAGCTGAACCTGATTCTGTAATGGTGTCCACAATATCTTTGGGCCCTGCTGCAGCGCCTGCTACGAAGAGGCCTTTCATATCAGTGAGTACCGGGGATATTTTGGGTTTTATTGAAGTAATGAACTGATCGGAATCTTTGGAAACCGGGCAGATGGGCTCAGGATTCCAGCCGGGTATCATTCCCATGGAAAGAACAACCAGATCATGGTCTGCTGTTGCAATACCGGATCCATCCTGATGTTCGAATCGAACTTGTGCACTTCCATTTTCACCTTCATCAATCCTGGCAACTTTGGCCTTGACAAACTCAATGCCCATGGCTTTAGCATTTTGATAAAATTGTTCATACCCTTTCCCAAACGCCCTGATATCCATATAATAAATAGTAATGTCGGCAAGGGGAAGGGAACCGGACAGCAGCATTGCCTGTTTTATGGCATACATGCAGCAGACCCTTGAACAATAGGGAACCCCCATACTTTTGTCCCTTGACCCGGCACATTGAACATAAGCAACGGAATCGGGCTCCATGCCGTCTGAAGGCCTTAATACCCGATTATAAGGTCCATGGGGGGCTAAAAGTCTTTCCATTTGTAATGAATCTACAACGTTTGGTATATTGCCATTGCCGTATTGGAAACTGTTTTTCACGGGCAGCAATTCAAATCCTGTACTAATAATGGCTGTCTTTGCCAGGATTATAATATCTTCCTTTTGTTGAAAATAATCAATGGCATTTGTGGGACATACCTTTTCACACTGCCCACAAAGCATGCAGTTTTCTATGTCCATAATCGGCAGTTGAGGTATGGCATTTGAAAATGGTATGGAAATCGCCTTTTTAGCGCTCAACCCGCCTTGTTCCTCATCTGACACATATACAGGACAAACATACTCACATTGCCTGCATCCGATACATTTATCCGGGTCAACATATCTTGGTTTTTGTGTAATCAAGGCTTTGACACCCGAGGCTTCGCCAGAATCATTATGGTCTAATGAAGTCAGATTACAATATGTAAATAAGGTGATATTTTCATGATGTGCAGCGGCTGACATTTTAGGAGTAGTAATACAACTTGCACAGTCAAGCGTTGGAAAAACTTTTGAAAGCCGGATCATTTTGCCTCCAATTGAAGCGTCTTTTTCCACAATAGCGACCGTGTATCCCTGATCGCCAAGGTCCAAAGCTGTCTGTAATCCGGCAATGCCGCCACCTACAACAATTGTGTCAAATTTTTTTATATTTGTGGAGATCATTAAATCCTCCCAAAAAGATTTATTTTTAAGTTCACTGCCTCAAAAGGCAGTGAACTGATAATTTTTCTGTTGCTATAAATTTTTATTCTTTAAATTGTGGAGGCCCAAGTTCATTTACTAATTTGTTCATCTGGTTCACCTCATTTAAAAAGGCCCGGTTACAAACTGTACAAATAGCTGTCAGGCGGAGACGTTTTAGATCAAGTTCCATTTCTTTCATTTTTTTGTAAACACTATCCAGCCTTTTTGCCATAGCAGTAAAAGCACCTTCATAGGGACATTCTTCACCACAGGACATAACAATGATGCCGCTTATCCCTTTTTTAAAGCAGTCAAAATAAAAAGATTCAGGGAAAAGCACAGGTGCCCTTACTCTTAAAATATAAGTGTTTGCAGGGTAAGTTGAATGGGCTTGTCCAACTGAATCTGCTCCAGGATAGGCACAAGTTTCTGTGGCTAATATTAAAATCCTGTTCTCTTGTTTTTTTGCCTGGGGTGACATAACCACCTGCCTATTTATTTCTAGTTACAAAATGCCTGTCATAACCGTCAGCTTCAAGAAAACCAAGATACTCATGCCCGACCTTCCCAGCCCAGGCAGGGATATCAGTTCTTGTCCCGGAATCATTTGACAGGATTTCAATAATTTGCCCAACCTGAACTTTGCCAATTCCTTTTTTTGCTTCAAGAAGGGGTCCCGGACATGCACTGCCTCGTGCGTCAACCTGATTTGCTGCTTCAATTGAATTTAAATCTGTCATTTTTTTTCCTCCGTTAAGGGTTTTTAATGCATCTTTATAATGATGTTCAGATGCGGTGTTACTCTTTTGTAATCAGCTTAGAGCAAGGTTGGTGCCAGAACCATAAAAAAACACAACTCAACAACATATAAATCGTTTAAAAGCCCTTTAAACTAAGGTTTATGTTTTTTTTTGATAAAATGAAAAGGGATAGTATTAGTCTCAGATCGTTACCAATAAATAAACTGGTAACGTTATAGTTTCGTTACTTATTAAGGAACAACGTTACTCTAAATGGAAGAAATA
>QMMT01000285.1 GCA_003647385.1 Deltaproteobacteria bacterium | reverse complement strand
GTTATAATATCTTTACAGGTATAAGAAATATTGGCACGAAATGTTTAATCCAGATTTTTAATTCATCTGGTTGGATATTATTTAAATCTACAAGATTAACGGAGCCGCACAATTACTTGCTCACTGTAAGAAAATCATTGACATCCGTCACCCCTTAGGTTACGTTTATTTTAATGATAAAATCATTTAAACATAAAGGGTTGAAAGAGTTTTTCTACAGTGGGAGTAAAAAAGGTATTAAACCGGAACATGCAAACAGACTTGAAAGAATCCTTGATCGCTTGAATGCTTCAAATGATATAAAAGATATGAATTATCCTGGTTCATTTCTTCACCAATTAAGTGGAGATAAAAAAGGGCAACATGCTGTAAAAGTATCAGGAAATTGGAGAATTTTTTTTAAATTTAGAGATGGTGATGCATACATTATTGATTATGATGATTACCATTAAGAGGTGAGACTATGAGGAAAATTAGAAGGCAACCAACACATCCTGGAAGGATTATTCAAGAAGATTACCTGAAGCCATTATCAATTACAATTAAAACTATGGCTGAACTTGTTGGTGTCTCAAGGAAAACTATGTCAAAAATTATCAATGGAAAAGGTTCAGTAACTCCGGATATGGCTTTACGATTATCACGTGCCTTTGATACAACTCCTGATTTGTGGCTCAATTTACAAAAAAATTATGATTTATGGAGTGCTGAAAAAGTATCAAAAGAATGGAAAAAAGTAAAACCTATTCCAATTTATCTATTACATTCCAACGGTGAGATTAACAGCGAACAAGCCGTTTGAGTTGACTTTGAGCTACTGAGCGGCTCTTGAAAGTGTTGTTTTATATATTTCTGTAAGATAAAATTATGCACAACCATCTAAGATATATTTTGCCTGACGGATATGATCAACAGAATTTGATTAATGATTTGACTGGTGATTATATAATCAAAGAAGAACAATCCATGCTAAAATGTATCACATTCTATGATACGTTTGACTGGCGCTTATTTAATAAAGGATTGGTTTTGTTTGAGTCTGGAAACAAATTATATTTACGCAAATTGTTTAAAAAAAAAATTATTAATAGTACTGATATCACCTCTCCCCCGGTTTTTTTATGGGATTTTCACGATTGTGAGTTAAAGGAGCTATTGGCACCTGTTATAAAGATGCGGGTGCTTATCAAACTTGTTGAAGTGCATTCCAGCTTAAAAGTTCATCACATTTTAGACCAGGGCAAAAAAACTGTTACCCGTTTGATTTATGAAGAAATTCGACCGTCTCAAGTAAGAGAAAAACCTTTATCAGTTGCTTATTTATGGATACCGCAAGCTAAAGGCTGGTCAGAAAAATTTCAAAGCATGGCCAAAAGGTTCACGGAACTCGGATTTACAAAGCACAAGAAAGAAGATATATATTTTAAAGCCTTGGAGGCGGTAAAGAAAAATCCTGGCAGTTATTCTTCCAAATTTAAAATACAACTTGCTCCTGGAATGCGCTCTGATGAAGCAGCTAAAATCATATTACGCTATCTGTTGCAAATAATTAAAATCAATGGAATAAATATTAAAAAAGATCTGGATACAGAGTTTCTACACGATTTCCGAGTTGCTGTTCGGCGTACCCGCTCGGCTTTGGGGCAGATTAAATCTGTATTTCCGATAGAAACAACCAGTAGATTCAAAAAAGATCTGGCTTTTGTGGGCAAATTAACCAATCACCTCCGGGATTTAGATGTCTGCCTTCTCAAGGAAAATACCTACAAAGAGGCTCTTCCCGTTATCTTGCGTGGTGATATTGCCCCTTTGTTTGAGCATTTAAAAAAAATGCGATTAAATGCTCTTCAGGAAGTCACCACACAATTGGAATCGAAGAAGTATTTACAAATTATGCAGAATTGGGAAGCGTTTATAAACGAACCGCAGCTGGATTCACCAGTGGCATCTAACGCAGAAATCCCAATAATTGACCTGGCTCAAAAAAGAATTTTTAAACAATACTTGGGGATTGTAAAAGCCGGCAGCCGGATTATTGAAAACATGGAAGATGAGAAGCTCCATGCTCTAAGAATAAAATGTAAAAAATTGCGATACCTGATGGAATTTTTTTCCAGCTTGTTTCCACGCAAAAGAATCAAGATCTTAATTAAACAATTAAAAAAATTACAAAACAACCTTGGCAGTTTAAATGATATGTATGTTCAGGAAAAACATCTAATGTATATTGCCCTGGAAATGCCTGCACCAGACCAGAAATCCAAAAGAACTCTTATGGCGATCGGAAGCCTTATCGGAACTCTGAATAGGAAAAAACAGGTTTATAAAAATATGTTTCCAAAAACCTTCGAAGACTTTGCAGCCCCTCCAAACAAAAAAACATTCAATGAACTTTTTATGTCAAAATGAAAAGAATACTTATAGTGGGTGATATCCATGCAAATTATCCTGCCTTAAAAGCAATACAGAGCCATGTCCAGGCGTATCGATTCGATAGGATTATCAATACAGGAGACACCATAGTTTACAATACCTTTCCCAATGAAACGATTCAATGGTTCCGTAAAAGAAAAAAATCTGTCAGCATATCAGGAAACACAGACAGACGCATATTAAAAATCTTGAAAGGTAAGAAATTAAAAAAACCTGGAAAAGAGGAGAAACGGGTTATGTATTTCTGGACAATTGAAAACCTGCTCCCGGAAAATGTAAACTATTTGCAATTGCTGCCCAGACAAGCAGATCTGACTATAGACAATGTTCGTATAGGTGTATTCCACGGGACATTAGATGATAAGAATGAAACCCTGTTCCCAGATTCCCCTGAAAACCGCTTTCGTAAACTGGCGGAGAGATCTCCATACCAGATTCAGATCATGGGCCATTCACACACACCCTATTGTAAAACAACCAACGGCGTTTGTTTCATTAATCCAGGCAGCGCAGGACGTATGTTTGATGGGGATCCGAGAGCATCTTTTGCGATTCTTAAAATCTCTTTGGGAAAAATCAATGTGGAACATTTCCGTATTCCATATCCTGTGGAAGAGGTGATCAAAGGGTTGAAAAAAAACCATCTGCCAGGTATTTATAAAGAAATGTTCCGCACAGGTAAAAAATTAAATTAACCATAATAATTGGCTTGAAATCATCAAAAATACCATTTATTACCCTGATAGTATTATAAATTTATTTTCAATTGCAACCACTTATCCAGGCAGTTCAACACCCGTCATTAAATTTGCTTCCATAAATTTGATTTCATCAATGCCGGATACAATGATTTTAGGGTCTATCTCAAGTTCTTTGTCGGCGATCTTGTCTTTATAGTCGACTTTGGACAGGAGATGTTTTATGCAATTGAGTCTTGCTGTTTTCTTTACATCTGACCGGATAATTGTCCAAGGACAAATTGACCGATTGGTCTCATTGAGCATCTGGAATTTTCTTACTGTGTAGTCATCCCATCTTTCCTGAGCCTCTCTGTCAACCGGTGAAATTTTATATTGTTTCAATGGATCAGTCTCTCTTGATTCAAACCGGCGCAACTGTTCTTCTTTTGAAACAGAAAAAAAGAATTTGAATAGAACAATTCCATTCTTGACCAGCATGGATTCCAGCATCGGAGTATCTTTTAAAAAACGCTTGTTTTGTTCATCCGTGCAGAAATTCATTGTGGGTTCAACCATGGCGCGGTTGTACCAACTACGGTCGAACAGGACAATTTCTCCGCCAGACGGCAGGTGTTGGATATACCTTTGAAAATACCACTGGGTTCGTTCTATTTCGCTGGGTTTTGAAAGGGCGACAACTCTTGCGCCCCGTGGATTAAGATGTTCGAGAACCCTTTTGATCGTACCGCCCTTGCCGGCGGCATCACGTCCTTCAAATAACATTAAAACGCGCTGGTCATTGGCAATGACATGTTTTTGCCATTTCAAAAGCTCGATTTGCAGTTTGTTAAGCTCTTTTTCATATTCAATATGGAACTTTTTTATCCAAACAGGCTGACGCTTTTTTGATTTTTTCTTATTTAAATTTTTCAAACTGGTATGCTCGGTCAATTTTATTTTCAGTTTTTTCTTTTTTTGATTCCCATTTTTCTTTTTTCCCTTGATATCCTTGGATGCCTTTTTGTCAGTTTTCCCTACAGATTTTGTGCTTAAGTTTTTGATTTTTTTTGATTTTTTTTCCACTTTTTTTTTTGTCACCTTGCCCTCCCATTTTTTTCTTAAATATTAAACAAAATTCTGTAGGGTTG
>QMMT01000284.1 GCA_003647385.1 Deltaproteobacteria bacterium | reverse complement strand
TCAATTTTACAATACAAATTAAGAATAAATAATACACTTAAAATAGTTGATAACTACAGTCATGTAAAACTTGTTAAGGGCGACAAACTGGTGATTGAGGATATTCTTACAGGTATTATAGATCCATCAAAATATATCGTTAATTTTAAAGGGTTTGTCGGGAATCTTTCCAACAACAGTGGTGAAGATCGCGGCTATGAAATAGACACTGCCAAAGGGGTCTTGATGGAACGCTACTCCCTGAATAAAAAAGGGCAGCATTATTATGTACTAACGACTTTGAACGGAAAAGAAGTCGGTAAAATATTTATAGATATTCAATTACAGGCAAGTTAAGGAGATATCAAGTGGGAAAGAAAACCAGCAAAAATCTTTCAATTATTGATAAAGAGCTGAAAATTGAAGGCTCGATATCAAGCAGTGGAAAATTAATTATTAAGGGTCAGGTAACCGGTACCATTGAAGGAGATGTGGTTATTATCGCCGAGGATGGACTGGTGAATTCCAGTGCTACAAAGGTATCAAGCATTACCATTGGGGGTAATTTTCAAGGAGAAGTGACTGCCACCAAGGAATTAATTATCCTTTCCACAGGGAAATGTGCCGGCAAAGTAGAGTGCAAGACCTTATTGTTGAGAACGGTGGTATTTTGAATGCAGAAGTGTCCTGTAAAACCTCCAGCCGCTTATCAGCAGGAAAAGAATCCAAGGCATTTGGAACCCCTCAATTAAAAAAAGGAAAGCAGATAGAACTTTAAATTTTGCTTGACACAACCCCTAAAATCATGTAGATATCGCTGATTGTGATTATGAATTAGGAGCGTTGAGGAAATTGAAAAAATATACATATAGTGCAAAAAGATCAGACAACAAAGAAAATTGGTGCATCATTGATGCAAAAGATAAAATTCTTGGCAGACTTGCATCCCAGGTGGCCTATAGAATTCGTGGGAAACATAACCCTCTTTTTACTCCCCATGTTGATACCGGTGACTGGGTGATTATCATCAATGCCGATAAAATCCGCATGACAGGTAAAAAGATGGAACAAAAAACGTATTACCGCCATTCAGGGTATATTGGCAGCATTAAATCCACTACAGCAAAAGAACTGCTGGAGAAAAAACCTGAAGAGCTTATTAAAAAGGCCGTTAAGGGTATGCTTCCGAAAAACCGACTGGGTAGAAAACTTGGCAGAAAATTATTTGTATACACAGGCGACCAGCACCCCCATGCTGCTCAAAAACCTGAAGCTGTTGAAATTTAAGAAAAAGGACGCAATAGATATCAATGGAAAGTGAAAATGTATTTTACGCGACTGGTAAAAGAAAAGATTCTGTAGCCAAAGTATGGTTAACGCCCGGTAATGGTAAAATTGTGGTCAATAATAAAGACCTGAACGAATACTTTGAATTAAATGTAACAAGAGATTTGCTTTCATCTCCATTGGTCCTCACTGAAAAAAGTGATGTTTTTGATGTAAAAGTAACGGTAATGGGCGGTGGGAAATCCGGTCAGGCCGGTGCCATTCGTCTTGGTGTTTCCAAAGCACTTGTTCTTTTAGATCCTGATTTAAGAGGCGTTTTAAAAAGTGCTGGATTTCTTACGAGAGATGCCAGGAAAAAAGAACGTAAAAAGTACGGCAAAAAAGGCGCACGAGCAAGCTTCCAGTTTTCAAAAAGATAGTCTTTTTTTATATAATTATACCATTAGGGGACAAAGAGATTTCTTTGTTCCCTTTTTTGGTTTGTCCGGCATGGCGGGCAAACTCAACCGGAGATTAAAAAAGAGAAATGAAAACCTATCTGTTTTATGATATTGAAACCTCTGGTTTAAATCACGCATTTGATCAAATCCTGACATTTGCCTGTATCCGGTGCGATCTCAATCTCAATGAAATTGACAGGCAGACAATCACAATTCGTTTGCGAAAAGACATTGTGCCTTCACCAGGGGCTTTTTTAACCCATGGTTTGACCCCTGATGAATTATCGTCCGGCATTGGTGAGTATAAAGCAGCCCTGAAAATTCATAAACTTTTAAACACGCCTGGTACCATAAGTCTGGGGTATAATTCTCTCGGGTTTGACGATGAATTTTTAAGGTTCACATTCTATCGTAATCTTTTGGACCCTTATACCCATCAATACAGTAATGGGTGTTCCAGAATGGATATCCTTCCGATTAGTGTCATCTTCAGGATTTTCCATCCAGATAGCTTGCTGTGGCCGCAAATAGATGGGAAATCCAGTCTGAAACTTGAATTGATTGCCAAAGAAAATAATTTTGTCACATCAGGCCGGGCTCATGAAGCCATGAGTGATGTTGAAGCTGTCATAGAGCTGAGCAGAAAATGGTTTCAACAAAAGGATATCTGGAGATACTGCCTTGATTTTTTTAATAAAACAAGAGATGAAGTTAGAATAAACAGCATTAAAAAGGATTTTAGTGTACAGAACAAACGATTTAGAATCTGCTTGATGGTGTCTACATCTTTTGGGTCAAAAGTGAATTATATGGCACCTGTTATCCATCTTGGCCAGTCTGTGGTTTATAAAAATCAAAGCCTCTGGTTACGGCTTGATTTAGATGATATTTCAGGTCTGGATACAATAGTGGATTTAAATGATACGTTTGTCATAAGAAAAAGACCTGCAGATGCGTTAATTGTATTGCCGGCCCTTGAAAGATTCTGGAACAAGATGCCGGATGCCTCACAACAATCAGCAAATGAAAACATGGAGAAAATTCGTCTCCACTGGCAAAGATTTTTTGAATTTATCCAGCATCATTGTGCGTATAAATACCCCTTTGTTCCCAATTTGGACCCGGATGCAGCGCTTTATCAGGATGGTTTTTTTTCTTTTCAGGAGAAAAAGGAAAGCAAGCTCTTTCATGAGGCTTTGGATCATCAAAAACAAGATATTTTGAATAAAATAAACAGCCCTCGGATAAAAATTTTGGCCGGTCGTATCTTTGCGCGAAATTTTGGGAATAAAATAGATCCTCTTTACTTGAACCACTTAAGATCTTCTTTGAAAAAAGACCAAATTATCGGATATAAAAACGATACCAAGTTTAATCGTCAACAAGGACTGCAGGCCCTAAAAGAAATAGAACAAACGCTTTTAAATCCAGGCAAGGATCAACAGACGATGCTGAACTGGTTACAAGATTATATAGAAAAATTATAAATGTCTTCTGCTCAGTCTTTTGAGTTCCTCAATTTGAGCATCATGAATAAATTTATTTAAAATGTTTTCATCATTTCTTTTAAGAGTTGTAATTTTTATACCGACCAAACCGTGTGTGTCTGAATATGCAGGATTGATTCTTTTGACTTGAGCTTTCAAAGGAATGTTCCCCGCTGGTTTATCCTGATTCATATTGATCAGGATAATACCCACTTTGATCTCTTCATTAATTTTTATTTCCATCAGGGGATTGAGGGTGTTATTTCTTTTTTTGGGGACTGTAAGACCAAGTCCTGTAAGAGAGATATCTCTAATAGAAAAGTCTCTTGAGGAATGATATTCAAGGTTGTGGTATAAAATTTTGCCCTTAATGATATATTTTGTACTTAGCGGTAAACGAAAAGCAGATCTGATATTGGTTTCTTTTGCCGGAAGCTCATATTTTAACAAGACAGCTGCAACATTTGTGTTATTGGCAAGTGCATATTGATCAATAAGGTTTAAATGACTGCATTCGATCCCAACCCTCATTTTTCTTTTATTTTTCCCAGGAATAATAGTTGTCAGGTGTAATTCTTTAAAACTAGTATTTTTTGAGAAAGGTATGAGAGGTTGGGCAATGGTAATGGTCTGATTTTTAAAATCTACATCATAGATAATGGAGGATCTTGAGTAAGGTGCCAGAGAATTCATATTGAAAATTATATCCACCCCGACAGAGGGAAGAAATATTTTATTTATATCAAAGCCCATTGCACAAAACTATTCAGGCAGTATCTTAAATGAACAGATACTGCCTGAAAGAAATCCTGTAGATTTTATTTTACTGCTTCTTTTAATGCTTTTCCAGGGACAAATTTTGGTACATTTCTGGCAGGGATATCAATTTCTTTTCCTGTCTGAGGATTTCTTCCTTTTCTGGCTTTTCTATGAGCTGTCTTAAATGTTCCAAAGCCAACCAGTGTAACAGAGTCTTTGTTAGAAAGAGCTTCTGTTATTGCTTTGATTGTGCAGTCAACTGCAGCCTGAGCTTCTTTCTTACTGTTACGTACTTCTGAAACCTTGTTGATTAAATC
>QMMT01000283.1 GCA_003647385.1 Deltaproteobacteria bacterium | reverse complement strand
TATCAAACCCGGGGCCCCGGAAAGAGTGAATGGATGTCCGGTTTGCTTTGTCAAAAGAGGCTTTGAAAATAAAGGGTATGCCAAGCTGGGCTGTGATTTTTTTTAAATGATTTGCAACAAGGAACGTTGTTTCATGATTTTCAATAACACAGGGGCCTGCAATAAGGAAAAAAACAGGTTCGGGTTTTTCTATTAAATTTAAAAAAAAATTATCCATAAATTTAAATCCTGATTAGAAGGTTTTTTGAGGCTAAATTATATTTTAGGGCCCCAAAAGTCAAGAATGGAAAATTGCTTGATAAGTTTACCCATAGCTGCTATTTTACTGTAATTTGTTTAAAGATCCACTAACCACCTGAAAAAATAGGTATTATTGATGAAAAAAGTTGTTGTTTCTATTCTTCTTCTCGTTATTATAATTCCAGTTGTTTGGATACTTACATATCAATTTGAGGGCAAAGAACCTGTAGTTGATATTAAGCTGCCCTCTTTATATTTAAAAAAATCCTATGAGATGTCTCTTCATGTGACTGACCCTAAGACAGGTCTTCGCAATATCATGGTATCGATCATGCAACAGGGCAAAGAAAAGGTTCTGCTTGACAAAAAATATGATTCTTCAGGTTTTTTAGGGCTGTTTTCTGAAACCAAGACGCTGGAAGCCTCTTTTATCATCCCGGTTGAGTCCTGGAAATATGGGATGACAGATGGTGAAGCTGTCATACGAATAATGGTGTCTGACTACTCATGGCGAGGGTGGAATAAGGGTAATATTTCTTATACTGAAAAAAAAGTAATTATTGATTCCAAACCGCCCAAGGTAAACGTCTTAACAAAACGCCACAATATTGAACGAGGGGGTACAGGTCTTGTTATTTATGAACTCTTTGAGGAAAATATAAAAAGCGGCGTCAAAGCAGGGGATAATTTTTTCCCTGGCCATGCCGGACTTTTTGAGAATAAAAATATTTATGCCGTTTTTTTTGCTCTGGACCACATGCAGGGTCCTGGCAGTCAACTATCTGTTGTTGCTGAAGATATTGCAGGAAACATAACAAAAAGAGGATTTTATTACTATATAAGGGATAAAAAATTTAAAACAGATATTTTAAACATTTCTGACCGATTTTTAGAAAGAAAGATGCCGGATTTTGATGTGGGGGAAAAAAACGGATCTTTTCAAGGGGGGGAAAATCCGCTTCTTGAAAAATTTTTGTATATAAACGGTGAGCTCAGAAAAAATAATGTTGAAACGATATTAAGCGTTCCCAAAATTACGGAAAACAAAAAATACTGGGATGGAAGGTTTTTAAGACTTAAGGGTTCTGCAAAAAGAGCGGGATTTGCCGATCGAAGAATTTATAAATATAATGGCAAAGAAATTGACAGAGCGGTTCATTTGGGGATTGATCTTGCCTCAACATCTAATGCGCCTGTGAAAGCTGCCAATTCAGGCAGGGTTATATTTGCACAATTTGTTGGAATATTCGGCAATACCGTGATAATAGATCACGGGTTCGGGCTTTGCAGTCTTTATTCTCATCTTAACCAGATTTCAATAAACAAGGGAGATTTGCTTAAAAGAGGTGATGATATAGGTGTAACAGGCCTGACAGGTCTTGCTGGTGGTGACCATCTGCATTTTTCAATGATTGTACACAATGTTTTTGTGAACCCTGTGGAATGGTGGGATGGTTCATGGATTAAAAATAATATTACAGCTAAAATAGAATTTGTGAAGCAGATGCCATGATTTTTAATACCAAAGATTTGTTATACTTAAAGGTTTAATATGAGTGAGTATAAAGTAAATAAAACAATTGAACAGATAAATAAAAAAATTGCTGATGGTGAAGCTGTCGTTGTTACTGCAGAAGAAATAGTTGATATTGCAAAAAAGAGAGGGGTTGTTGAAGCTGCTAAAAAGGTTGATGTCGTGACCACCGGAACGTTTGCACCCATGTGTTCTTCCGGAGTTTTTATTAATATCGGTCAATTCAAACCCCTGGTCAGGACAACAAAAACCTGGTTTAACAATGTACAGGCCTATTCAGGCCTGGCAGCAGTGGACTGTTATCTTGGGGCAACTCAGGTCTGTGAAGATGATCCGTTAAACAAACGCCATCCCGGTGAATTTAATTATGGCGGCGGCCATGTCATCCAGGACCTTGTGGCGGGAAAACAAGTCCATATAAAGGCCCAAAGCTATGGAACGGATTGTTATCCCAATAGAAAAATAGAAAAGCTTGTTACACTGAAAGACTTGCCCAGTGCCATGTTGTGTAATCCTCGAAATGCCTACCAAAATTACAATTGCGCCATTAATAAATCTGATAAAATAAAATACACTTACATGGGAACACTGAAGTCGGATATGGGAAATGCCAATTATTCGACATCAGGTGAGCTCAGCCCCTTGTTGAACGATCCGTATTTAAAAACCATTGGTATGGGAACAAGAATTTTTCTGGGCGGTGCACAAGGGTATGTGACATGGACAGGGACTCAGCATAAAAGTCAAGTTGAAAGAGGATTAAACGGTGTGCCAGTTGCGCCGGCAGGGACCCTTTCCGTTATGGGAGACCTAAAAGAGATGTCCTCTGAATGGCTTGTGGGGCAAAGTATTCGAGGTTATGGAGTCTCACTTTCAATCGGCCTTGGTATACCCATTCCGATTTTAAATGAGGAAATCCTTAAATTTACATCGGTTTCCGATGATCAGCTGTTCACCCAGATCGTTGATTATGGATATGATTATCCGGAAGCCATCTCACGATCCTACGGGCAAGTCAGCTATAAAGAGTTGAAGAGCGGTTCCATCATGATCAAAGGCAGGAAAATTTCAACGGTTCCTTTATCCAGTATGGTGAAGGCGCGAAAAATAGCTGATATCTTAAAGAAATCCATCCAAAAGGCAAAGTTCTTTTTAAGTCAACCTCAGCATATGTTCCATCAGAAATAGTTAAGATAAGGATATTTTACAATGGTAAAAAAGAAGTCCAAGAGTTCTTTGCGGGAAAATATAGAGGCAATTATCATAGCGATTATCATTGCCATGTTTATCAGAACGTTTATTGTTCAAGCATTTAAGATCCCGTCCGGCTCCATGCTGGAAACACTTCAAATCGGTGATCAGATTCTTGTCAACAAATTTATATACGGCGTAAAGATCCCATTTACAAACGGTAAAACCCTTATTCCTGTGAAGAATCCTGAAAAGGGTGATATTGTTGTATTCAAATATCCGGAAGATCCTTCCAAAGATTTTATAAAAAGAGTGATTGCCACCGGGGGAGATACGCTGGAAATTATTAATAAAAAACTCTATGTAAATGATAATTTGGTAGAAGGCGAGACGTATGCTGTTTATAAGACAAGCCAGATATACCCGGCAAGTAAAACTTCACGGGATAATTTAAAAAAAATCAAGGTTCCGGAAAATAAATTATTTGTCATGGGAGATAACAGGGACAACAGCCACGACAGCCGGTTCTGGGGATTTGTTGATTTAAAGGCCGTCAGGGGTGAAGCCTTTATCATTTACTGGTCTTGGAATAAGAATAATTTTGGCGTCCGGTGGAATAGAATTGGTGATTTATTATTATAAGGTAGCTTAATATGTTGATTCGGATTAACGGGGCCCACGTACTCGATCCTGGAAATATTGATGAAAAAAAAGATATCATTATTAACGATCATCTTATTGAGGCCATTCTTGATCCCGATGAAAATATGACTAAGACCGATATTAAAATAGTTGATGCCAGAAAAATGATTCTTGTCCCCGGATTGATTGATATTCATGTGCATCTTAGAGAGCCGGGATATGAACATAAGGAAACCATAGAAACAGGTCTGGCAGCTGCAGCCAGAGGTGGTTTTACAGCAGTCTGTTCCATGCCCAATACCAACCCGGTGAATGATAACAGCCAGGTAACAATGTTTATTATCCGTCGAGCCAATGAGCTTGGGTTATCAAAAGTATATCCGGCTGGAGCCATTACTCAAAAATCAATGGGGAGCACACTTGCCAGAATAAAGGATATGAAGCAGGCCGGGATTGTTGCAGTAACCGATGATGGAAAACCCGTTGAAGATTCCAACATGATGCAACAGGCTTTGGAATATTGCAAGGGTCTGAAATTACCGGTTTTTGTTCATGCAGAGCAGTTAAGTGTTGCCAATGGCGGCTCCATGAATGAAGGCCCGGTTGCAAAATCTTTGGGATTAAAAGGAATCCCTAATGCAGCTGAAAGTATAATGGTTGTCAGAG
>QMMT01000282.1 GCA_003647385.1 Deltaproteobacteria bacterium | reverse complement strand
TTATTAAACAAGTCAATTTGTTAAGGTTGATTTATCTAATGAATAATATGAAAAACGTTTAGTGGACTCATTTTTCAATACTTAAAAAAGTACAACAATAAACACGAATTTGGCAATTGATAATCAGTTCATGAAAGGTATAAAAATAAAGTGGTTTATAATTCAATTGTCTCTTCAGAAAAAAGGGTGCCGTTTAAGGGTATTCTAAGGAGGATTAAAAGAGAATGACCAAAAAGTTAACCAAATCGCCTGGTACAATTCCTTGCACTTTTTTTGATTTTCCTCTGGTAACAAATCTACACAGCCTGGATGCAGACATTGCCATTCTGGGTATTCCGTATGGAATGCCTTATGAGCCATCAGCAATGGCGAATGACCAAAGTAGAGCACCGGATGCCATCCGCCAGGCGACTAGTTTGTCCGACATTAAATATGCAAAAACCCATTTTGATTGGGATATAGGCGGATCTCTACTTAATGGGCGTGACATCAAAATAGTAGATTGTGGAAACGTCACAGCGGATATGACTGACCACAAAGCACACTATCGTCGTGCCGAACAGGTAACCAGAAAAATCTTTGGTACAAACACGATCCTAATAACTTTAGGTGGTGATCATGGTATCTCGATTCCAGTGATGCGCGCGCTTGAAGTTTATGAAACCCCAATAACGCTTGTTCATGTTGATGCTCATCTGGACTGGCGTCATGAAGTCAACGGTGAAACAGAAGGCTACTCAAGTCCAATCAGACGTGCTTCACAGATGCCCTGGATCGACAAAATAGTGCAGATCGGCATGCGTGGTATCGGCAGTGCCCGTACTGGTGAAGTGCAAGATGCATTGGCCTATGGTTCCGATATTATCAGTGCCTATGATATGCACGATGTTGGCATGGATGCTGTGCTGGATCGGATACCCGGCGACGGTCCCTATTATTTAACCATTGATGCTGACGGTATTGATCCGGCAATCATGCCTGCTGTTATTGCTCAAACGCCTGGTGGACTAACCTGGGTACAAATTAGAAAACTCATTCACGGTTTAGTCAAAAAAGGAAGGGTACTGGGCATGGATTTGGTGGAAATTGCACCAAAGTACGATATTGGAAATATTTCCATGATCCATGCGGAACGCTTGATCTGTAATTTTATCGGCTCTTCGGTCCGGGCTGGATATTATGGATGAGTTACGTTGAAATAATAAATATTTATTAATATATGGTGACAAATTTCATGGAAAAAAATCAAACCGCACTGTCCGTTGAGAATCTTCACAAAAGCTTTGGTGATATTAAAGTATTAAAAGGAATTTCTCTAACGGCAAACAAGGGAGATGTCATCTCTGTTTTGGGATCTTCCGGGTCCGGGAAAAGTACGATGTTACGCTGTATCAATTTTCTTGAAATGCCGAACAAAGGAAAAATTATTGTCTGTGGAGAAGAAGTTTTACTTAAAAAGGACAGGAACGGTGTAAACAGGCCCAAAGATATCAGACAGGTGGAAAGAATTCGCTCAAAACTCTCCATGGTTTTTCAGCAGTTCAATCTCTGGAGTCATATGACCATACTTGAAAATGTCATTGAAGCACCGATCCATGTTTTAAAAATCCCCCGTGCAAAGGCTATTGAAAAGGCAGAATATTATTTGAATAAAGTTGGTATTAAAGAAAAGATTGACTTCTACCCAACACAACTTTCCGGCGGTCAGCAGCAAAGAGCCGCCATTGCCAGAGCCCTTGCAATGGAACCCGAGGTCATGCTCTTTGATGAGCCCACCTCTGCCCTTGATCCTGAGCTTGTAGGGGAGGTGCTTCAGGTTATGAAAGACCTGGCCCAGGAGGGAAGAACCATGATCGTAGTGACCCATGAAATGGGATTTGCAAGGGATGTCTCTTCCCGGGTGATTTTTTTGAACAATGGAATAATTGCAGAAGACGGTAAGCCTGCAATCGTATTTGAAACGCCGAAATCTCAAAGATTTCGGGAGTTTATAAAACTCACGGGATAAAGGTTTTATTTAAACTTAATTTAAAAAAGGAGTTGGTATGAAAAAATTATTAGTATCATTGATTATTTTAAGCATTATTCTTTCGGCAGGAAATATTTTTGCCAAAGACTGGAAAAAAATACGGGTGGGTGTTGAAGGTGCATACCCTCCGTTCAGTTTTGTTACACCTGATGGAAAACTTGACGGCTTTGATATTGACATTGCAAAAGCCCTTGGGAAGGCTGTTGGTGCTGAAATAGTGTTGGTTACCATGGACTGGGACGGTTTGATTCCGGCACTTCTTGCAAAAAAATATGATTGCATTATTGCCTCCATGAATATAACTGAAGAAAGAAAGAAAAAAGTTGCATTTACTAATAAATATTATCAGACACCAGCAAAATTTGTTGTAAGAAAAGGAACCATCAAAAAATTTTCCACAGCTGCCCTCAAGGGCAAATCAATTGGTGTTCAAAGAGCCTCAACCAATGACACATACCTGACAGACAATTATGGCAGTGACGTTATTGTCAAAAGATACGGGTCCCAAGATGATCTATACCTTGATATGTCTTCCGGAAGACTTGACATGTTCGTTGCGGACAGTATTGCGGCTTCAGATGGTTTCTTAAAAAAACCCGAAGGCAAAGACTTTGAATTTATCGGTCCTGACTTAGTCGATCCAAGATGGTTTGGTGCTGGTAGCGGAATTGCTGTAAGAAAACAAGACACAGAACTTGTGAACATACTGAATGCCGCCATTGATAAGATCCGTGCAGACGGAACCTATAAAAAAATTCAGGGCAAATACTTTGACTTTAACGTATATGGAGAGTAATGCTTAATCTTCAAGGATACGGACCCAGCATACTGCAAGGCACAATTCTTACCATGGAATTATGCCTTGCTTCCCTTGTGATTGCAACGTTTCTTGGCATTATCACTGCCTTTGCAAAGCTTTCAAGCAACAGGACATTGAATATTACAGCAACGGCTTATACAACCGTTATCAGGGGTATTCCGGACCTGGTTCTCATGCTGCTGGTTTTTTTTGGCGGTCAGATATTTATCAATCAGCTGGGCCCCATGGTGGGGTATGAAGAGTATATTGACATCAACCCGTTTGTTGCCGGTGTGTCCACCATTGGATTTATCTTTGGGGCCTATATGGCTGAAACTTTCAGGGGAGCGATATTAGCGGTTCCCGGTGGACAGCTGGAAGCAGGATCTGCCTATGGTATGTCCCGCTCTAAGGTTTTTTACAGAATTTTGCTCCCCCAGATGGTCCGGCATGCCATCCCCGGATTTGGTAACAACTGGCTGGTTTTAATGAAAACAACCGCCCTTGTATCCATTATCGGACTAAACGATATGGTCAGGATGGCTGGTTTTGCGGCCGGGGCAACCCGCAGACCTTTTACCTTTTATCTTGTGGTTGCTATCAACTATCTGATCTTAACTTCGATTTCCATCCTGATTTTAAACCGGCTCAATAAAAAATACAGTGCAGGGTTCATAAAGGATTAACCATGGATTTTTCAATTATATTCTCAAATTTGGATATCTATTTTGAAGGTCTTAAAAATACCCTGATTCTGGTATCAATTTCCCTTGCCATCGGGTTGATCTTTGCCATCCCCCTGGCAGTCCTCAGAACATCAAAAAACCTGTTTGTCTCTGCTCCTATCCAGGCATATGTCTATTGTTTCAGGGGCACACCCCTTCTGGTTCAAATGTTTATCATTTATTACGGCATGGGCCAGTTTGAACTTATAAAGGCTTCTTTTTTATGGATTTTCTTCAAAGAGGCATATTTTTGCGCCCTTTTTGCCTTTGCCCTAAATTCTTGTGCCTATACAATAGAAATTATCCGGGGTGCCATTGAAAACACCCCGCATGGTGAGGTCGAAGCGGCCAAGGCAGCCGGGATGTCAACATTTTTAAGATTCCGCAGAATTATCCTTCCCAGTGCGTTCAGAAGGGCTTTGCCCAGTTACAGCAATGAAATTATCTTCATGCTCCATGGCAGCTCCCTTGCCAGTGTCATCACTATTGTAGACATTACAGGTGCTGCCCGAATCGTCAATTCCAAATTTTACAGTCCTTATGAGGCATTTCTTACGGCTGCGGTCTTTTATATGTCCATTACTTTTATAATTGTCTGGCTGTTAAAAAAGCTTGAATTCAAATGGTATGCTCATCTCAGAAGGGAATGAAGACAACAAATGGAAAAGATCATTTAAATCTTTTCTTTTTGCCTCCCCATGTTAATATAACCCTCTTTGTT
>QMMT01000281.1 GCA_003647385.1 Deltaproteobacteria bacterium | reverse complement strand
ATGAATGAATATCAACAGGCGTATAAGACTATTGTTGAGCAGATGCGGGCAAGATTTGGGAAAAACTTGAATGATGATATTTTAAAGGCACTCAATGTAAAACAACAGGCTCTTGACTCATTAATTGAACAAAAATTAGTTTTAGCCCAGGCAGATAAATTGAAAATTAATATTTCCGATGAAGAACTTCAACAATCTTTATTGTCAATTAAAGCCTTTCAAAGAGATGGAAAATTTAATTTAGATCAGTATAAAAAAGTATTAAGTTTAAACTCTTTAAATTCAGAAGTTTTTGAGCAAGATCAAATCAATTCGTTAAGACTGCAGAAGGTTAGAAATATGGTGTTGAGTACCGTTGCTGTTTCTGACATTGAAGCCAGGAACTGGTATTTGTTTCAAAATACTAAAATGGCAGTTGACTACCTTTTGTTTGATCCCAATGATTATTCTGATATTCATCCTGATGAGGAACAGATCAATAATTTTTATACTGAGAATAAAGATAATTATAAATCAGACCCTAAAATAAAGGCCGCATATTTAAAGTTTTCTCCTGAAGATTATAAAGACAACCTTTTGATTACTGAAACCAGTATCAAAGAGTATTACGAACAACATATCAATGAATTTAAGGTGCCCCAAAAGGTCGAGGCCAGACATATTTTAATTAAAGTTGCCGAAGATGCAGAAGAAGAAAAAGTTAAAGCGGCAGAAAAAAAAGCACAACAAGTTTACGAGATGGCAGTAAAAAAAGAACAGAATTTTGAAGAACTGGCTAAGCAATATTCAGAAGGCCCTTCCAAAGAAACTGGTGGATACTTAGGGGTTTTTGAAAAAAAAGCTATGGTAAAACCTTTTGCTGATAAGGCATTCTCCATGAAAGCTGATGAAATCAGCAAACCTGTGAGAACTATGTTTGGCTGGCATATTATTAAACTAATGTCTAAAATTGATGCTTCCACCCAGACGGTGGAAAAGGCTTCAGGGAAAATACGAAAAGCACTTGAACAGCAGGAACTGCAGAATTTTGCTTATGATAAAGCAGGAGAGGCATTTGACGCTGTAATTGACGGGGATGATTTTGAACAGGTAGCACTCATCGCAAATAAGAAAATTGTTAAAACTAAAGAATTTAATCTGGCGGGTGAGGGGCTTGATATTGCAGACAATAGAGGATTTGCAAGTACTGCTTTTGAGCTTTCCTTAGATAATATCAGTGATGTAAAACAATTTGGTGAATCTTATTATTTAATTAAGGTAATTCAAAAGATTGAACCGGCTGTCCAGGATTTTAATCTTGTTAAAGATAACGTTATAAAAGAGCTTACAGCAAAATTTCAAAAAGAGCAGGCAAAAAAAGATGCCCAGCAGTCTGTTGCTAAAGCCATTGATTCAAAAAATCTGGACGAACTTGCCAAGGAATATCCTGAAAAATTTAAATCCACAAAATTATTCACCAGAAATGAGGCTATTGAAGGTGTGGGAAATTCCCTTAAATTTAATGAGGCAGGTTTTACCTTAAATCAAAACAATAAAATTTATCCGAAAATAATTGAAACACAAGTCGGGTTTTGTGTTATCGGATTTAAGGAACTCAAAATCCCTGATGAATCTGAAGTTACCAAAGATCTTAAAAAAATAAAAGATGAAATCAACTGGAAAAAACAGGCACAATCTTACCAGGCCTGGCTCAGTGAATTAAAAGAACGTAGCGAAATCAATTATGATCCTAGTATCCTGAATTAAGGTCCCGGATGAATAAATTTATTTTTAAGGTTGTAATTTTAGGCCTTTTATTCGTGTTTTCATGTGGTCCTAGGCATCCAGTTTTTGAACAATCCAATAATGGTATCCAAACTGATCCTGCTATTGTTTACGGTTTTTTGCCCAATGGTTTTCAATATATCCTCATGGAAAACTCTACGCCGGAAGACAGGGTTAATATTCATCTCAATGTCTTTGCCGGTTCCATGCATGAAACCGATGAACAGCAGGGTGTGGCACATTATTTGGAACACATGCTGTTTAACGGATCAGAGCATTTTAAACCTGGCGAATTAATTGAATATTTTCAATCCATTGGTATGGACTTTGGTGCAGATGCCAATGCCCACACTTCATTTTTTAATACGGTGTATGATCTGTCTCTGCCAGGGACGGATCAACAGCGTATGGATGAGGCCTTTTTGGTTATTCAGGATTATGCAAAGGGCGCTCTTCTTCTGGAAACCGAGGTGGATCGTGAACGGGGTATTATTCTTGCAGAAAAAAGACAGAGAGATTCCGTATCTTACAGGACGTTTAAAAAATCACTTGAATTTGAACTTCCCGGTGCACTTTTTAATCACAGATTCCCCATTGGGATTGACAGCGTTATAAAAAAAGCGGATCAAAAACTTTTAAAGTCATATTATGACAAATGGTATCGGCCTGATAATATGGTGTTGGTTGTTGTTGGTGACTTTGATATCAAAAAAGTTCAGCCGATGCTTATTAAAAGATTTTCCAAGCTTAACTCCCCCACTGTGTTATTAAAAAATCCTATAGTGAAAGAGTGGAAAAAATATCAGGGAGTAAAAACTTTTTATCATTACGAACCGGAAGCCGGTAGCACTGACATCACAATAGAGACTGTTTCCCGGGTACCGTTTAAAAATCAAACCCTTGATACTTTAAAAAAAAGAACATTAAACCATATAGTTGATTCAATGCTGAAAAACAGACTTTTACGAATGGTAAAAAAACAAAGGGTTGATTTTTCTGAAGGCACTGTTTTTTCAGGATCATTTTTGCACCATATCTCATTGTCTGCCATCAGTGCCACATGTGACCCCGACAAGTGGGAACAGAGCCTTGAACAACTAGAAAAAGCACTGAGACAGGGGCTTGAATTCGGGTTTACAAAAAAAGAGCTGACAAGGGTAAAAGCCGATTTCATTTCTTCACTTGAAAAGCAGGTGAAACAGGCAGGATCACAAAAGAGTCCGGATCTGGCCCAAAAAATTTTGAGAACCATTAATCGAAAGGAACTATTGTTATCTCCATTACAGAGAAAAGATTTTTTAAAGCCTTATGTTGAATCGATTTCTTTAAAGGACGTCCATGAGGCTTTAAAAGAAATCTGGTCAAAAGATCACAGACTGATTCTTGTGACAGGTAATGCTGAGATTCATACAAAAGAACCTGAAACCACCATTCTTGATGTTTATCAAAAAAGCCTGGCTGATCAAGTGAACAAATATGAAGGATTTGTATCAAAAACGTTTCCTTATCTTGAATTGACGTCTTCAAAATCCGGGATAAGAACCCGGAAAGATAATGTCAAAGATCTTGGTATTACAACACTTGATTTTCACAATAATGTTCGAATGAATCTTAAAAGAACGGATTTTAAAAAAAATGAATTCATCTTTAAGGTTTGTTTTGGAGAAGGGAAAAAATCAGAGCCGGCATCAAGCCCTGGTTTAGCACTTGTCAGTGAAAGTGTTATAAGGAACAGCGGCTTTGGAAATCTTGATACTGACCAGTTGGAAGAAGCCCTGGCCGGAAAAAATGTAGGTATCGGGTTTTCAATTAATGAGAATTATTTCTCTTTATCCGGCTCTGGTGATCCAAAAGAAGCTGAACTTATTTTTCAACTTATCTATCATTATTTTAATGATTCGGGGTATAGACCTGAAACATTAACCCTTGCAAAAACACGTTATAAACAGCAGTATGACAGCCTTATACGGACACCTGAAGGTATCATGCAGATAAAAGGAAAGTTGTTTCTTGCTAATAATGATGATAGATTTGGTTTGCCTCTCCCTGATACGGTTAGTAATTATACATTAGATGATATTAAAAACTGGTTAAACCCCTATTTTCAAAATTCTTCTATCGAGATTTCCATGGCAGGAGATTTTGACCTTGAAAATATGATAAAGCTTGCTTCAAAATATTTGGGAGCCTTTGCAAAAAGAAAACAATTTTCAAATAAATTGATCGATCCTGGAACGATATCTTTCCCGAAAGGGGAACAGATTGAACTGAACATTGAAACCAAAATTGATACGGGGGTTGTCCACGTTGCATTTCTAACGGATGATTTCTGGGATATTATGCAGACCCGGAGACTGTCTGTTTTATCAAGGGTATTTTCAGAAAGACTAAGGGTTGTTATCAGAGAAGAACTGGGTGAAACATACTCCCCTTATGTATATAATGATCCGTCCATGCGGTTTAACAATTATGGAATCATGCATGCAGTTGTCAATGTAAAACCTGAAAGGTATAAGTT
>QMMT01000280.1 GCA_003647385.1 Deltaproteobacteria bacterium | reverse complement strand
GGAGGGGACAATACCCCATGACGCCGGACGGGTTCCCCATTGTCGGAGAAACAAAAGAATTCCCTAATTTCATAAATGCCATTGGCACCTGCGGCCAGGGCTTTATGTTAGGGCCCGGACTTGGAGAATTATTAGCAAGAATTGTGAGTTGCGAGTTGACAGACGATGACATAGATGTTTTAAAACATTTTAATCTATATAGAGATTTCTCTAGGATAGAACAATTTAAATAGGAGACCGGTGAGACAAATCAATGTTTAAAAAAGCAAAGCAAAGCAGAGTATTCCAGGATGTGGTTGAACAGATACAGGATGCGATTTTAAACGGCAAACTTACGCCCGGCACAAAGCTTCCGCCGGAACGGGAGCTAAAAAACATGTTCACCACCAGCCGCGGAACTTTAAGGGAAGCCTTAAGAGTGCTTGAACAAAAAGGACTCATTGAGATCAAGCTGGGCGTCTCAGGCGGTGCCATTGTCAAACGCATTGATGCTGAACCCATTGTTGAATCCCTGGCTCTTTTAATCCGGTCAGGAGGAGTCTCCCTTGAACATCTTGCAGAGTTTAGAATCAAAATCGAGGGCAGCCTGGTAGAGCTCGCTGCCACCCGTGCCACTAAAGAAGATATCAAGGAACTGGAATCTATCTATCAGCAGGCAAAAGCCTATTTTGAAAAAAATGACTGGGAAAATTTTCTTAAGACCGATGAAAAAATGCATACCTATATTGGAACCATGACCCGGAACCCTGTTTTTCAGTTTGTACAAAAAAGCATCCATGACAATATTCACCAATATTATAAAGAATACCTTCCCATGAACAAAGAAAGAACCCTTGAAAACCTCAAAGACTTTGAAAAGATCATAGCTGCCATGAAAGTCAATGATGCAAAGACAGCTTCGGAAATTATCATGGATCATGTTAAGCGGTTCAATAAAAAAATGCAGGGGAAAATCGACAGCAAAACCAACTAAACCTAATTTTTGTTTGTTTCATAATGCCGGACAGCCGAGCTTAAACCCTTTGATTCCTTTAAAATCATATGTTTTATAAAGCCGTATGATAAATTTCTTTCAATAGACTATTTCTATTTTTTAAGAATAACAATATATTCTTGTCTCATGGTATTTGCCATTCCGACAATCTGCCTTGGAAGTGATCGAACATGTGAAAGACCTTTTGATAATCCAATATCTATTACAACTTTGTTTAAACCCGATACATTTTCTTTAGGTATTTTTAAAGCTTTACTCAATTGGCTGTCATTGGTCCCGATTATTATGGTGCAGAATCGTCCTTTTTTTAAAACCCGGGAACACTCGGAAATCACCTTATCCATGTCTTCTAAATAGATGCAGTATTTTTCTTTTAGAGATTTTCCTCTCATCCCAATCATGCTTTTATTTAATTTTGAAATATTTTTTTCAAAATATTTTAAGTGGGAAAGATCATTTTTTAGATAATCGATTGCAAAACTATAAGGGGGAGAAAAGATTATCCCGTCAATACTATTGTTTTCAACATCAAGATTTCTTGCATCGCCTTGCTGAAGAATTGTTTGCACCGGCGTGATATTAAGATGTTTTTCAACAACAGCAATTTTATTTACAGCAGTAATGTATCGCTCAAGGATTGATTTAAAATGCTCTATGTGAGATTTTCTTTTGCTTCTTTGCGCATATCCTTCGCTGTCAAGGAATGCTAAGAATATTAAATTGAAAATTTTTTCGCTATCACTCTCTTCTGACAATTGATTGTTTTTAAAAAACAAATCCTTTTGTACATTAATTTTTTTGGGACAAGAATTAAAATTTGAAAAAATGCTTTCATATTTATCGATCAAACCATCTAAACATTTATGCTTAATTTTTAAAGCATCACATTTTGCTTGCGCCATAAATCGGCAGAATGGACTTGAATCCACACCAATTGCTTTTATTCCCATCAATGCTGCTTCAACAGGAACAGTCCCGGACCCCATCATGGGGTCAAGAATTGTATTACCGGGTTTAAGCCCCATTATATTTATAATCGCTTTAATCATTTGAGGATGAAATTTTCCCCGATATGGGAAAAGCCCATGGGTGCTATAACCGGTTCTGAACTGATTGTTTATAAAAAACGACTTTAACCGTGACGATGAATATTCAGGAATCTTAACCGGATCTCCGGTACAAATAAAATAGTGATTGGTAAACTCATCATCCACCTTTACAAAATAGGCACTATTTTTTATCAATTCTTTTTTTGTCAGTATTTTGCTTTCATAATACGCAAGGGCAAGCTCATATACCTCACTCAGATTGGGAGATATGTCCATGCCCTCAGAAAACAAGTTGTAATACATTCCCTGTTGAATGACATCTGTCGGATTTTTCGTCTCACTTGTAATATTTTCGTTAAATTTATTTAAGGGCTCTGCCATCTGTACCCTTTCTTATGGGAGGAACATCTTCTGATAAATCGTCATGCTCAATCTCAATTACAGCAAGGAGTCCGTTTGATATTTTTAAATTTTTCCAAACATTAAAATAAGGCTCAATTTCGGCAAAATTTCCGACTCTATCAGTCAAATATTGGTACATCTCGCGGGATGGTAGAATCAAAACACCACCTTCAATTACTCCGTCAAGCAGACCGATTGCCATTTTATTTATTGCCCTGTGACTTGAAGAAATATTACCTGTTTCCCATTCCACAGCAAAGTACCTATTTCCAGGTAGAAACTTTACTGAATCAATAGGCCCCGGCCTTAAACGGGAGGCAATCTTCATTCTGTATTCACCTTTCCACCCATTTTCTTCAAGGAATTTGACAAAATTCTTTTTTATCGGAACTACGCCGCTTGCTTTCTTTACAGGATATAATGTGAATTTTTTACTATTTTCAGGCCATGTGATGGAGTGAATAGCTTCGTATATTTCAGCCAGTACACTTTCAAATTCTTTTGATCGGGAGAACTCACCTTTTTTTATTAGAAATTCCGTTTTTAATATTTTCTTTTAAAATCTCCTCGACATCGCGAACCATGTTTGCAGCTGTCGTATTTAAAGTTTTGGAAAGCAGAAGAATCGTCGTCAAAGAAGGCTGTCTTAAACCTCTTTCAAGAAGTGATATATAACTGCGGTCTAATCCACATTCCTGTGATACCTTTTCCTGGGACAATTTATTTAATGTTCTGAATTGCCGAAGCACTTGGCCAAATATTTTTTCTATAGTCAAATTAAGTTTCTCCATCTTGATGTTGCAACCATACATAGTTTTAAAAATAGGTTCTACAGACTATAGTCTGCAAAATATCAATTGATCAGTCTAAATTTATGTGCTACAAATTAAAATTAAAAATGAAATTCAAAATAGGTAGACTAAGGAAGGTAGAAAAAAATATGTTTTTCAAAGCGTTACAAATAGATGACAACCTGTCTTTGAATAGGTTTTCAAAAAAAACCGGAATCCCAGTCAAAAGATTGAGATACTATAATGAAACCAATAAAATACCATCTGGAACAGATTTGGAACTACTATTAAATGAAACTGAGATCTCGAAGATTGAATTAATGCTTTTAATGGGTAATTTGAACCGAGAACTAAAATCATTAATATCAAGGAATGCAAAACATATTAATAGTCTCTTATCACCCCCAAAAAAACAAAAAAAACCAACCAAAGATATAAAACCTCTCTTTAAAACAGAACTCGGCAGGCTCTACCAAAGTGATTGTTTAGACCTGACCAAGACAATTGAAAATGATAGTATTGATCTTATTTTTGCAGACCCTCCTTTTAATTTAAACAAATTATATCCATCTAAAATCAACGATAATCTCAAAACAGGTCAATATTTATCTTGGTGTGAAAACTGGGCAAATGAATGCACTCGGATATTGAAGCCCGGGGGAAGTTTTTATATTTGGAATCTTCCTAAATGGAATTCTTATATGTCTGAATTTTTAAATGCGATATTAACATTCAGACACTGGATTTCTGTAGATATTAAGTATTCTTTACCCGTCAGAGGGAGATTGTATCCGTCACACTATTCACTACTTTATTATTGCAAAGGTGAAAAGCCACGCACTTTCCATCCTGACAGACTTCCCATGGGCATTTGCCCCCATTGTTATGGTGATTTAAAAGATTATGGTGGTTATAAAAACAAAATGAATCCCAATGGCATAAATATAAGCGATGTATGGCTTGATATTCCACCAGTAAGGCATGCAAAATATAAAAAAAGAAATGGCTCAAATGAATTGTCTGTTAAATTACTGGACAGGATAATAG